>NZ_PNOR01000047.1 GCF_002869765.1 Deinococcus planocerae
TCGGGACAGCGAGGAGCGCATCTGCCAAAATACGAGCGCGCTCCCCGCGAAGCTTGAGGTTCCACACACCCTCTTTCTCGCCCCTGGGAGCGCTTTTTCGCTACCTATTCAGGTGCAAGTTCTGAGTAAGGGACATCAGAGCCGTATGGATTGAGAAAGACGTGCGGCTTTCCCTCCCTCACTCCAAAGCTCCCACCCCCGTCAGGTGCCGCCCCACAATCAGCGTGTGGATGTCGTGGGTGCCCTCGTAGGTGTCCACCGTCTCCAGGTTGAGCATGTGGCGGATCACCGGGTACTCGGTCGTGATCCCGTTTCCCCCCAACATCTCGCGGGCGAGACGGGCGCCTTGCAGGGCCACCCGCACGTTGTTGCGCTTCGCCACCGAGACCTGGGCGAAGTTCATCCGGCCCGCGTCCTTGAGCTGCCCCAGCCGCCACGCGAGGAGCAGCCCCGTCGTGTGGTCCGTCGCCATCCGCACGAGCTTGTCCTGCACGAGCTGACGGCCCGCGATGGGTTTGCCGAAGGTGGTGCGGCTGCCCGTGTAGTCGAGCGCCGTCTGGAGCACCGCCTCCAGCGCCCCCATCGCCCCCCACGCGATCCCGAAGCGGGCGGAGGTCAGGCAGGAGAGGGGGGATTTGAGCCCGCTGGACCCCGGCAGCAGGTTCTCGGCGGGAATACGGCAATCCTCCAGCACGATCTCCCCGGTGACCGAGGCGCGCAGGCTCATCTTGCGGTGGAGGGCGGGGGCCTGAAAGCCCGGCGTGTCCGTCGGCACGATGAAGCCGCGCACCACGCCGTCGTCGTCCTTGGCCCATACGACGGCGAGGTCGGCGACCGGCGAGTTGGTGATCCACATCTTGTTGCCGCTGAGGACGTACTCGTTGCCGTCCCGGCGGGCGCGGGTCCGCATCGCGCCGGGGTCGGAGCCGCCGTCGGGCTCGGTGAGGCCGAAGCAGCCGATCAGTTCGCCGGAAGCGAGGCCGGGAAGGTATTTACGCCGCTGCTCCTCCGAGCCGTAGGTGTAGATGGGGTACATGACGAGGCTGCCCTGCACGCTCGCCGCGCTGCGCAGGCCGCTGTCCACCCTTTCGAGCTCGTACATCATCGCCCCGTAGGCGCTGTAGGACACGCCCGCCCCGCCGTACTCCTCGGGCGTCGTGGGACCCAGCAGCCCCATCTCCCCGAACTGGCGCATCACGTCCCGCGCGGGCAGCTCGGCGCGGTCCCACCACTCGCCGATGTGGGGCATCAGCTCGGCGTCGCAAAAGGCGCGCACGCTCTCGCGGATGAGTCTCTCGTCGGTGGGGAAGAGGTCCTGGACGGCGAATTCGTCGATCATGGGGGGCTCCGGTGGGTGGTGGGTGGGAAGTGGTCAGTGGGGCGGCCCCTTCCCGGAGGTGTGCTTGACGGTGGTTGAACCGAGTCTACGGTGTCGGCGTGGGGAGGTTGTACACGCGGCGGGCGTTGTCGTCCGTGACCTGCTCCAGTTCCCCGGCGCCGAGGCCGCGCAGCCCGGCGATAAAGTCGAGGGTATGGCGCACGTAGCCGGGCCGGTTGGGCTTGCCGCGCTTGGGCACGGGCGCCAGGAAGGGCGCGTCCGTCTCCACGAGCAGGCGCTTCAGGGGGACAACGCGGGCGGCCTCCTGGATCTCCCGCGCATTCTTGTACGTCGTGTTTCCCGCGAAGCCGAAGTACGCGCCGCGCTCCAGCCCGAACTCCAGCAGCCCCGGGTGCCCGCTGAAGCAGTGGAGGATGACGGGTTGATCCGGCCAGGCCGCGAGCACGTCGATCACGCCGCGCTGCGCCCGGTCCTCCCCGGCCTTGTCGCGCACGTGGATGACCAGGGGCTTGCCCACCCGCCGCGCGAGGTCGAGCTGCCACTCCAAGGCCTCGACTTGCGCCGCCCGCCGCGTGTCGTCCCAGTAGTCGTCCAGCCCGCTCTCCCCGATGCCGACGACGCGGGGGTGAAGGGCGAGCCGCTCGATCTCGGCGCGGGTTTCCGGGCCGTCCTCCTCCGTGCTGGTGGGGTGCAGGCCCACGGTGGCCCACACGTCCCCGAAGCGCTCGGCGAGGGCCACCGCGTTGCGGGCGTGCTCACGGCTGGCGCCGATGCACACCATCCCGGTCAGGCCGAGTTCGCCCCGCGCGGAGGCCGGGTCGCCCATGAAATCGAGGTGACAGTGGGTGTCGATCATGGGGGAGAGGGTAGAGGGTCCGTGGCGCGCGGAGTGTGGACCGCGGGGGAGAACGCGGGTCGGGCGGGTCCCCCCAGCCTCCCCCCGCCGCTCCTCACACCTGTCAGCCCGTGCCCATCTCTCTCACCGCCCCCCCGCGCTAGATTGCCCGCGTGTTGAAAGCGGGGCTTTACGGACTCGTCGCGCTCGCGGTGTTCGCGCTCGTGTTCGCGTTCCTGCCGTCGGGAGGCGCAGACGGGGCGCAGACGGGGGCGCGGCTTCAGGGCGTGGCCCTGGCCCTCTACCCGGCGCGCGACGCGGACGCCGTGTGGAGGTTCCGGGCCGCCGAGGTCGGCAGCGATCCCCTGAAGGGAGAGACGCACCTCGCGGGGCTCTCGGACGGCGGGCGCTGGCTGCGCGAGCGCGGCCCGGACGGCAAACCGACGGGCCAGTTCGTGCTCGACGCGACGCTCGCCGCGCCTGACCTCACCATCGATTCGCAGGACAACATGCTGACCCGTCAGGCCAGGATCACCCTCGTGCAGCAGTGTGCGACCATCGACCTCAGCGGCACTCAGGCGCAGCCCGTGCGGGTCGAGCAGGGCTCGGGGTTCAGCGCGCCGGTGGCGCGGGTGGACTCGCCCTCGCTGACGGGCCGCGTGACCCGGCTGCGCATGAGCTTCGACTTTCAGGTCGAGGACAGCGGCGAGGACTCCGCCCTCGGCTGGGACCCGGGCGCCACCGAAACCTGCGAGAACGGGAAGCGCGTGCCGCTGAGCACGCCTTCTTGACCCGGAACGTCTTGAACTGCAACCGTCCAGACAGGAGAACGCCCTTGAACAAACTGACCCTCACCCTCGCCCTGGCCGCCACGACCGTGCTCGCCCAGAGTGCCGCTCCCGAAAGCCGCATCATCAATATCCAGGGGGCGCCGCGCGGCGACCTGCGCAACGGGCCGCTGGCCTTCACGGGCAGCCCGGTCAAGGCCACCGTGAGCACCCTCCAGATTCAGGCTTCCCAGGCGACCCTCGCCGCGCCCGCCGGAACGCCGCTGATCCAGGCGAAGGGGAAGCGGACCTCGAACTTCACGGGCAACGTGGTCGTCACGCGCGGGCGCCTCACGGCCAAGGGCGGGCAGCTCGCCTACAGCGAGGCGACCGGACAGGGCGTGATGGGCGGCGGCCCGAGCGCGACCTTCCTGCCCGCCGACCGGACGCAGGGCGACCCCGTGAACATCTCCGCCGGACAGATGAGCCTCGACGTGGACAGCAACGTCTCCACGAGCACCGGGAACGTCCAATTGAAAAGCGGCACCCAGACCGGCAAGGCCGACAGGCTCATCTTCGACGAGGACCGCGAACTCGCCCAGCTCACGGGCACGCCCAGCCTCACCCGCGCCGCGAAGGGCAACCAAAAGGAACTCGTGATGACCGGGCAGGAGGTCCGGGCCCTCACGAACACCAAGACGCTCTACGTGCGCGGCGGCGTGCGGCTCGTGCAGGGCACCCTGACCACGACCGGGGACGCCGTGTACTACGACGACAAGAAAAACGTCGCCTACGTGGTCGGCAACGCGGTGAGCACCGACAGCAAGACGAAGGCGACCGTGCGCGCTCCCGCGAGCGGCGCCCTGGAGCAGCGCACCGACCTCGCCCGCGTGCGCGCCCTGAACACGGCGTACAAGATTCCCACGGCGCAGTTCCAGCTCCGCGGCGAGAAGTAGGGGCGGCGGGCGTGCGGCGGCTCCTGACCCTGACCCTGGCCCTCACCCTGGGGGCCGGGCTCCCCGCGTGGGTGCTCGCGCAGGGAACGGCGACCCCGCCCGCCACGGCACCGACCACCCCGGGCAGTCCTCCCGCCGACGCTCCCCCACCCGCCGCCGAGACCGAGAACGCCAGCCTCGAACTCGTGCGCAGGGGAGACGACGGCGAGGAGCGGCGCATCCGCATCGTTCGCACGGGGAGCAGCGACGAAACGGGCGTGTTCACGATTTGCAGCCCGCAGGACGACGAACCGGGGGACGCGCCCAGCCTCGCCGTCTTCAGCGAGACGGGGCCGGGCGGCGTGCGCATCACCATCGACAAGAACGTGATCCGCGTGCCCCTGGCCCTCGTCACCCAGCGGCAGGGGGAGGACGGCGAGGGCGGCGACGGTCGCGTGGAGGCGAGCGCCGGGACCGCCCGCTTCCTCGACGAGCCGCCCCCCGGCAAGACCGACCGCCTGAGCCGCTGCGCCGTCGAGGCCACGCCCAGACCCGCGCCCGACACCGTGCTCGTCACCCAGGGCCGAACCGAACTCAAGGGCCAGAAGCTCGTGTACGACGAGACCGACGGCATCGCCCGCATCGACGGCCCGATTGCCTTCACCCGCCCCTCCGACGACGGCCCCCTGACGGGCCAGAGCGAGCGCATCGAGGTGGACGTGGACGAGGAGCAGACCACCCTCGTCGGCAACGTGGTCCTGAACAGCAAGGGCGGGCGCGTGAGCAAGGCCGCCCGCGTGGAGTACGACGACGCGGCGAACACCGCCCGATTGATCGGCACGCCCGAGCAGCCCGCCGAAAGCGTGCAGGGCCGCGACGTGCTGCGCGCCCAGGAACTCCTGTACGACCTCGACCGCAACGAGGTGGTGGCCCGCGCGGGGCCGGGCAGCACGATCACGGGCGAGTTCCAGGACGGCGAGGAGGAGCCGGGAACGCCGGGCACCACGTCCCCGCCCCCGACCAGTCCGGGCACGCCGCCGGGAACGCCCCCTCCCACGACCCCGACTCCCCCCGCGCCCTGAGCCGGGGGGCCTCTTTCGAGCGCCCGGCCCCCGTGGTCAGTCGGCGGGCTGGGCGCCGTGGAGCGTGCGCCGCGTGACGACCGCCCCCTCCAGCCGCAGGTACAGGAGCGCGGCGAGGAAGGCCAGCCCGGCGACCACGCTCCACAGCGCGGCGTTCCCGAAGCGGACGAGCAGGAAGCCGCCGAGCAGCGGGGCCAGCAGGGCGCCCAGCCCGCTCATGCTGCCCACCATCCCGATGTACGTTCCGCGCACTTCCGGGCGGCCCAGCTCCGCGACGATGCTCTTGCCGATGGAGTAGCTGACGATCTCCCCAAGTGTCCACACGGCCACCGCCAGCACATGGGCGGCGAAGGTGTGGGCGAAAGCGTGTCCCAGAAAGCCCAGCCCCAGCAGGGCCGCCCCCACCGCCTGCCAGCGGGGGTGGTTGCCCTTCGAGATGGCGTGCCCCAGCGGCAGCCCCAGACCCACGACGAGGAGGCCGTTGACCGAGAGCGCCTGCCCGTACTGCGCCGCCGTGAAACCCTGCTCGGCGAACACGAGCGCGAGCAACTTGTAGCTCTGGTACGTCAGCGCGAACAGCAGCGAGGCCAGGCAAAAGGACCACAGCAGCCGGTCGCGCGGCAACCAGGCCGTCCTGGGCGCGTCGGTCCCCTTTCGGGAGCCCCCGACCCGCGCCCCGAGGACCGCGAGCAGGGCGGCGTAGGCGGCCATCGTCGCCGCGTCGAGGAAAAACAGCAGCCGGAAGGAAATGCCCGAGAGCCAGCCGCCGAGCGCGGGCGCGACCGAGACCCCGACGTTGATCGCCCAGTACAGCAGGTTGTACGCGCGGGTGCGCTGGGCCCCCGTGGTGAGGGCGGCGACGGCGCTGCTCGCGGCGGGCTTGTACATGCCCGTCAGCAGCGAGAAGGCCAGCACGCCGAGCATCACCGCCCCGAAGCTCGACGCGAAGGCCAGCGCGACGAGCGTGGCGGCCCCGCCGCCGAGCGCCAGCACCATGACCGAGTTGGAGCCCAGCCGGTCGCTGAGGCGGCCCCCGAACGCCTCCGCCACGAAGCGGCCCACGCCCAGCACGCTCAGGACCACGCTGACCTGCGCTACTCCCAGGCCCCGCTCGGCGGCGAGGTAGAAGCCCAGCAGCGGCACCACGAACTCGCCGAGGCGGTTGATCAGCGTGCCGACCCACAGCACCCAGAAGCCCCGGGGGTAGGCCTGATACACGCCGCGAAAAGCCGCCAGAGGAGCAGGCATCGGTCCCAGTGTACGGGGGTGACGCCTGCTCCTGCCGGGCCTGCCCCGGGGAGGCCTGTTCCGGGAAGGATGGGGCCCTCAGCCCAGCCGCGCCCCCGTCTCGCGCAGCACCCCCGCGCTCGCCTCCAGCGCCCCCTGCTCCTCCGGCGGGAGGGGCGGGATCAGGGTGTCTTCCACACCCCGCGCGCCCACGATGCGCGGCACGCTCAGGCTCACGCCGAAGGGCTCGGTGGGGGCACTCACCGTCAGGATGGAGCGGCGGTCTCCCAGGATCGCTTCGGCGATGCGGGCCAGGGCCGCCCCGATGCCGTAGTAGGTCGCGCGCTTGCCCTCGATGATCTCGGCGGCGGCGTCGCGGGTGCCCGCGTCGATCGCGGCCCGCACCTCCCCCGTCCACTCCAGCCCGCGCGCCCGCATGAAGTCCTCCACGGGCAGGCCCGCCACCGTGGCCGTGCTCCAGGCCAGCACCTCGCTGTCGCCGTGCTCGCCGAGGACGTAGCCGTGGACGTGGGTGGGGTCCACCCCGGCGTGCTGCGCGATCAGGTGCCGGAAGCGCGCCGAGTCGAGCACCGTCCCCGAGCCCAGCACCGCGTGCCCCGGCGCGAGGCGGGTGGCGAGGTCGGTGAGCGCGTCTACCGGGTTGGTGGCGATCAGGAGGACAGCCTCCGGCGCGTGTCCCGCGACCTGCGGGACGACCTCCCGGAAGATCGCGGCGTTCTTGTCCAGGAGGTCGAGGCGGCTCTCCCCCGGCTGCTGGTTCGCCCCGGCGGCGATCACGACGACCCGGCAGTCCGCGAGGGCCGCGTACCCGCCGCTCGTGACCCGGGTGCCGTGGCTGACGGGCGCGGCGTGAGCGATGTCCTGCGCCTCGGCCTGGGCGCGTTTCTCGTCCTTGTCCACCAGAACGAGGTCGCTGCACGAGCCCCGCAGCGTGAGGGCGTAGGCGGCGGTCGCCCCGACGAGCCCCGCGCCCACCACGCCGACTTTCACGCGCGGCCTCCCGGCAACCGCACGGTGAGCACCGGCACCGGGCTGCGCGCCACGACCTTTTGCGCCGTGCTGCCCACGAAAAATTGCTCAATGGCCCCGCGCGTGTGGGTGCCCACCACGATCAGGTCGGCCCCCCACTCCCGCGCGGCCTCCAGCAGCCCGGTCACCGGGTCGCCCACGAGCTGCGCGGTGTCCTCACCTTCCCGCAGCATCCGCGCGAGGCGCCCCGCGTCGGTGTCCTCCAGCGTGTGCAATAGGCCGGGGTCGGGCAGCGCCGGGGTCAGGCCGCCCCCCAGGTCGGGCGTCGCCGTGACCCGCGCGTCGGTCACGTGCGCCAGCCGGAACTGCGCTCCCGGAAAGCGCGTCCGCGCCACCCCTAACGCGTGCTCCGAGGCCCGCGAGAAGTCGATCCCGACCAGGATGCGGCCAAAGGAGGCGGAGGTGCCCGGCGCCGCCTGCTCCTCTCTCCCCGTGGCCTCCGGTCCCGTCCCTGCCGTGAAAATCAGGCGTTCTGTCATGCCCCGACCGTACACCCTCCCCGCCCCCTCCGCCCGTTTCTGAAGACCGGGTGAAGGTGGGCCGCCCCTAGACTGCCCCATGCACCTTCGGAGTCTGGGGGCGGCCCTGACCGTCACGGGGAGCGCGCACCTGCTGCACATGGGCGGCGGGCGGGTGCTGATCGACTGCGGGCTCTTCCAGGGCGAGGGGGCGCTCGAAGCCCGCAACCGCGAGGACTTCGGCTTCGACCCGCGCGACCTCGACGCGGTGATCCTGACCCACGCGCATCTCGACCATGTGGGGCGCCTGCCCCTGCTCGTGCGCCGGGGCTACCGGGGACCCGTGTACTGCACCCCGCCGACGGCGGTGCTCGCCGAGACGGTCCTGCTCGACTCCGCCCGTCTCCAGGTCGAGGCCTCCCGCCAGGAGGTGCGCCGCGCCCGCCGGGAGGGGGGAGAGCCGGGAGGAGAAGAGCCCCTCTACGACGAGGACGACGTTCACCGTGCCCTCGCCCTCCTGCGCCCCACCCTGCACTTCGGGCAGAGCGTCCAGGTCGGGCCGCTGAGGGTCACGCCGCAGCGGGCCGGGCACATCCTGGGAAGCGCGTACCTGCTGATCGAGGCGGGAGGCGAGCGCTTGATCATGACGGGCGACCTCGGTCACCGGGGGGGCGGGCTGCAACCCGACTTCACGCCGCCGCCCCCCGCCGACGCGGTGGTGATCGAGACCACCTACGCGGGGCACCTCCACCGCCCCCGGCCCGCCACCCTCGCCGAGTTCGCGGGGGCGCTGCGCCAGAGCGTCCGCGCGGGCGGCAAGATCCTGATTCCCAGCTTCGCCATCGAGCGCGCCCAGGTCATCCTCTACACCCTGCGCGGGCTGATGGATTCCGGCGAGGTGCCCCGCGTCCCGGTCTTCCTCGACTCGCCGATGGCGGCGCGCGCCACCGAGGCCTACTTCCGGTTCGCGGACGAGCTGATCCCGCCCCTGCGGGGGGCCGTGGCCCGGGGCGAGGACCCCTTCCGCCCCTCGACCCTGCACGTGGTCCTCACCGGGGAGGAGTCCAGGCGCCTGAACCGCTACGACGGCCCCGCGATCATCCTGGCGGGCAACGGCATGATGACGGGGGGCCGCATTGGGCACCACCTCCGCCACCACCTGTGGAAGCCCGGCACCAGCCTCGTCGTCGTGAGCTACCAGCCCCCCGGCACCCTGGGGGGCCAGCTCGTGTCGGGCGCGGCCACCGTCCCTCTCCTCGGTGAGGACATCCCCGTGCGCGCCCGCATCCACACCCTCGGCGGCTTCAGCGCCCACGCCGACCAGACCGACCTCCTCGCCTTCCTGGGCACCACCGGCACCCCCCGCGTCTGGCTCGTCCACGGCGAGGAGCGCGTCATGCAGGCTTTCGTGCCCGTCCTCGCCGGGCGCGGCCTGACGGGCAACCTGATGCCGGACGGGGAGGAGGTGGACCTGCTCTCCACCACCTTTCCGGGTGGCCGTCCCCTGAGCGTGACCCCGGGCGGGGAAGAGGTGCGGGAAGGTGTGGGGGGAGAGTAGACAGGTGGGGGGAAAGGAGGTTGGCGGCAGTCACATACCCCCCCTCCCAGCCTCCCCCACGAGGGGGGAGGAGCAAAAGATGGGGCGGTGAGCGGGGAAAGGGTGTTGGCGTTGGTCATACGCCCCCTCTGCTGCGCAGCTTTGCTAGTCACCCCGGCCCTCTGCTTCGCAGCTCTCCGAGTCACTCGCAAGGGGAGGGGAGAAAAGAAGCTGAAACCTGTGCGCTTTCCAAAACATCAATCTGGACGCCCCTAAGTAGTCGTGATTGAACGCTCCTGGCCCACCACCCCGCCTTGCTCGCGCAGCGAGACGGTGGGCCCGCGACTGGGAGGCGACAAGATCAAACATTGTGTTCAGAAGAAAACGTCCAGCCGCGCCGCCCGTGTGCCCTTGCCCAGCGCGGCGACAAGCTCCCCCTGCCCCCTCTGGGGGTAGGGGGCTGGGGGGTGGGGGCAAACCGAATCAAGTCACCCTGCCCCCACACCCTCACCGCGCCGTCAACCGCAACAACGCCGCGTACACCCGGGCCGTCACCACCGCATCCTCCAGCGCGTCATGCGCCCGGTACTCGAACCCGAAGTGCCCGGCAAGCTGGTCAAGCGGCGTCCCCACCTTCCTCGGCAGCAACCCCGCGTGAATCAGAAACTGCGCGCTGAGCTTCGTGTCCACCCGCCCCCGCCGGAACACGCCCCCCAGGTCCGGCAGCAGCGTCCGCAAGAAGCCGGTGTCGAAGTGCAGGTTGTGCCCGCCCAGCATGACCCTTCCGACCTCCCCGGCGTAGCGCCTCACCGCCTGCGCGACCTCCCCCGGCGGCTGCGCGGCGGCGTGGTGGGCCTCCAGGTCGATGCCGTTCACCGACATCGCCTCTTCCTCCACGTCGTACCGCTCGTGGCGCACGCGCAGGTGCAGGGGCCGGGTGACCTCTCCCTGCGGGGTCAGCGTGACCAGCCCGACCGTGAGCAGGGGATGGCGCAGGGGATCGCGCCCGCCCGTCTCAGTGTCCACGAAGATGATCGGCTGGGTCAGGGCCGCGAGGGCCGGGGGGGAGGCAGGCTCGGTCATGCCCCAGCCTTCCACGCCAATCGTGTTCTGGAGGGCGTGCTTTTCACGTTCTCGCCCTAAGCTGGGGCCTGATGAAACGGACGTTCCTTCTCGCCCTGCTGCCCCTGACCCTCGCCGCCTGCGGTGGGGGGAACATCGAGGGCCTCAAGACCTTCGAGTACCAGGGCGGCGACCACCGCCCCGGGTCGCTCGTCTACACCGAAAATCCCCCGGCGGGCGGCGCCCACAACGCAATCTGGCAAAACTGCGGGGTGTACACCCAGCCCCTCTACAACGAGTACGCCGTCCACAGCCTCGAACACGGCGCCGTGTGGATCACCTACCGCCCCGACCTCGGCGCCGAGGGGGTCGCGGCCCTCAAGACGTTGGTGGACGGTCGCCCCTACACCCTCCTGAGTCCCTACGAGGGCCTCCCCGCCCCGGTCGTGGCGAGCGCCTGGAACGCCCAGCTTCAGGTGCAGAACCCCACCGACGAGCGGCTGAAGGCCTTTCTCGACAAGTACGAGCAGGGACCGACCGCTCCCGAGCGCGGCGCGGCGTGTTCGGGAGGGTACGGCAACACGCGCTGAGGGCTGGAAGAGAACGGCGGGTGCGAGAAAGGCTGCCCCGCCGCTTCGCTATGCCTCCTCTCCCGTCGCCACCTCTCGTCCGTCGTCGCTGATCCAGTCGCTCCACGACCCGGCGTACAGACGGTTCTGAGGCCCCAGGGGCACCCCGGCAAGTTCGCGGGCGAGCAGGTTCGGTGTGGCGCTGACCCCGCTGCCGCAGTAGGTGATGGTGGGGGCGTCCCCGGCGTTCAGCCGCCCGGCCTGGGCCTCCCCGCCCCGCCACCGCCCCTCCTCGCCCAGCGCCCCGGACCAGTCGCGGTTGACTGCCCCCGGGATGTGCCCGGCCTTGCGGTCGAGAGGTTCCACGTCCCCCCGGTAACGGGCCGGGGCGCGCGAGTCGATCAGGAGGGTGTCTGCCCCCCGGTTCTCCACGTCCTCGGCGCGGGCGACCATCTCCCACCGCACGTCCGGCGCAAAGGTCGAGGGATGAGGCGTCGGCTCGTCCGTGGTCGGCGCCCCGCCCGCCGCCAGGAACGCGGGCCACCCGCCGTCGAGCACATAGACCTGACGGTGGCCCAGCCAGCGCAGCAGCCACCATGCCCGCGCCGCGTAGAAGCCCTGCCCGGTGCTCGGGTCGTCGTAGGCCACCACCACGCTGTCGTTGCCGATCCCGACATTGCCCAGCCAAGCCGCCAGCACCCCAGGGTCGGGAAGGGGATGCCGTCCACCCGAGCCGTCCGGCTGCCCGGGCCCGCTCAGGTCCGTCTCCAGGTCGGCGTACACGGCTCCAGGAACGTGTCCCTCAAGGTAGGCGATGCGCCCGACGAGGGGGTCGGTCAGGGCGTAGCGGCAGTCGAGGACCCGGAGCCGTGGATCGTCCGAATGGTCGAGCAGCCAGGCGGCGGACTTGAGCGGAGACTCGGGGGCCGTCATGCCCGCAGGCTACACCGCGGGAGAGGGCAATAAAAAAGCCGCCTTCCGGGCGGTGATGACAAGAAAATAGCGTCCTATGCACCCGGCGTCAAGTTATGCGCGTGGGTTGGGGGGCTCCCCGAAGGAAAAAGGAAAAGGGCGGCCCGCCTCCCCGCGTGACCGCCCCCATTCCCGCTGCCTCCCCTACCGGGCGACCTCCACCGCGCGGCTCTCGCGGACGACCGTGACCTGCACCTGGCCGGGGTACTCCATGTCCTGCTCGACCCGCCCGGCGATCTCGCGGGCAAGCAGGGTGGCCTGGGCGTCGCTGACTTTCTCGGGCTGGACGATCACGCGCACCTCGCGCCCGGCCTGGATGGCGTAGGCCTGCTGCACGCCCGGGAAGGCGACCGCGATCTGCTCCAGTTGCTCCAGCCGCCGCACGTAGGCTTCGAGTTCCTCCCGCCGCGCGCCGGGTCGGGCCGCGCTGATCGCGTCGGCGGCGGCGACGAGCACGCTGTAGAGGCTTTCGCCGTTCTCCGGGTCGTGGTGATGCGCGACGGCGTCGATGACCTCGGCGGGCTCGCCGAATCTCCGGGCGAGGTTGATTCCGATCTCGACGTGGGTGCCCTCGATCTCGCGGTCGATGCTCTTGCCCACGTCGTGCATCAGCCCCGCCCGGCGCGCGAGGGCGGCGTCGAGCCCCAGCTCATCCGCCATGATCCCGGTCAGGTGCGCGACCTGCACCGAGTGCTTGAGGACGTTCTGGCCGTAGCTCGTGCGGAAGTACATCCGCCCGAGAAGCTGCACCAGCCCCGGCTTGAGGCCGACGACGCCCGCCTCGATGGCCGCCTCCTCGCCCTGGGCGTGGATGAAGGTCTTCATCTCGTCTTGCGCCTTGTGCACCATCTCCTCGATGCGGGTGGGGTGGATGCGCCCGTCGGCGACGAGGGCGTCGAGGACGTGCCGGGCGACCTCGCGCCGGATCGGGTTGAAGCTGCTCAGAATGACGGCCTCGGGCGTGTCGTCGATGATCAGGTCCACGCCGGTCAGGGCCTCGAAGGCGCGGATGTTGCGGCCCTCGCGCCCGATCAGGCGGCCCTTCATGGCGTCGTTGGGGATGGGCACGACGGAGACGCTGAGCTGCGCGCTCGTCTCGGAGGCGCTGCGCTGAATGGCCTGGGCGATCACCTCGCGCGCGGTGCGTTTCGCGTCGGCGGTGGCGCGCTCAGTCATCGCCTTCACGCGGATGGCCTTTTCTTCCTCCAGCTCGGCCTCGAGACGCCCGAGAATCTGCTCGCGGGCGGCCTCCGGGGAGAGCCTCGCCACCTCGTAGAGCCGCAGCTCGACCTGCCGCTCGCGCTCGGCGAGGCCAGCCTCCTGGTCGGAGAGGGCCCTCAGCTTGCCCTCCAGACGCTCTTCGAGGGCGTCGAGCTTGTCGCCGCGGGCGTCGAGCTGCTCGGCGCGGCGGTTGAGGCGTTCGATCTCGCGTTTGAGTTCGTCGCGCTCGCGGCGGGTCTCCTGGCGGTCGGCCATGAGCGACTCGCGCTCACGCGCGGTGTCCTGCTTGGCCTGGGCGCGTTCGTCTTCGAACCCGCGGCGCAGGGCGGCGATCTGCTCGCGTTGGGCTTCGAGCCCGAGGGCGATCTGGCGTTCGCGTTCGTCGGCTTCCTGAAGACGGCGGATGGCGTCTTGGCGGGCCTGCTCGGCCTGGCGCCGGACTCCTTCGGCCTGCTCGCGCAGGCCCCGGGCTTCAGAGTCGGCCTGGGCCTGGATGCGCTCGGCCTCGGCCTGGGCCTCGCGCTGGAGGTGGTCGTCCACCTCCAAGCGCCGCCGGCGCCCACGCGCCTGCCCGGCCAAGAGCCCCGCCAGTCCGACCAGGAGCGCCAGAATGACAGACGTCAAGGTCATGGTGGCCTCGTCTCCTTTCGGTGAGAGAGGGGCGCCTCCACAAACCTCGCGGAGCGCGCCCGGTGAAGTGTTGAGAGATGAATGGAAAAGGTGTGTTGTGACGGCGCCGGGCCCTTTTCCCCGGGCACCTGAGCGCAGTCTAGCTCCAAGCACCCCGGGGGGCGCTCAGGGCGACGGCCCCCTAGCGCGAGACCAGCAGCCCGCCCCTCTCCTCACGGGTGATCCCCACCCACCCCAGCCGCAGGAGGTGGGGCCGTCCGCTGCCCGCCCGCTCGTGGGCCAGCGTGCGGGGCCGCAGCCGCATCAGCAGCCGGATGAGTTCGAGCTGCACCTCCCGCGCCTCCTCGTCCGTGAGGGTGACCACCGTCTCGGCGTGCAGGAAGAGGCCCTTCGGACCCTGGTAACGCACCCCCGCCTCCACGAGGTCCGCGCCCTCGTAGCTCATGTCCACCTCCACATGCCCCTCCGGCGCGAGGTAGAGCCGCACCCCCCACTCGCGCCCGCCGCCCTGCTCACGGTGCGCCCGACCAAACTCGCGCGCCTGGGCCACGCGGTAGAGCGCCTCGTAACGCGCGGCCACACCTCCTCCCAGCTCGGTCAGCTCCGCCGCCCCCGTCGCCGAGAAGGGCACGAAGAACGCCGGGGCCACGGCGCGGTAGACCTTGACCGGACGCCCGGCGCGTTTGACCTCCCGCACGACCTCCAGCAACCCCGCCGCGCACAGGGCCCGCACGTCCCGGTGAACAGTCCGGAGGTCGAGCCCCGTCGTCCGTGCCGCCCCCGCCACCGTGCCCTCCCCCGCGAGGAAGGCTCCCAGCACCCGCCGCACCCTCCCGTGGGTCAAGAGCCTGACGGCGGCTGGGTGGGTGACGTTCAGGACGCTACTCACACCCTCAGCTTACGCCGCGAGTAGACGGTGCGGCACGCTGAACCCATGACCGACGCTCCCCCGCTGGCCCTGACCGGACGCCTCTTCGACGGCGAGACCCTCTGGCCGCACGCGACCGTGCTGATGCGGGAGGGACGGGTGCTCGGCGTGGGCGCGGGCCTGCCTCTTCCCGACCGGGCACGGGTGCTCGACACCGGACCGGGGGGCACGATCCTCCCCGGGCTGGTCGATCTGCACGTGCACGCCCGGCCCCACTACGCGCGCTGGTTCCCGGAGGCGGGTGTGACCAGCGTGCGCGACGCGGGGAGCAATCTGGAGGTGCTGGCCGAGCTGCGGGCGCTGGCGGCGTCGTCGGAAGGGCCGCGTGTCTCCGGGGCGGGCACGATTCTGGACGGCCCGGAGAGCATCTTCCGGCACTTCGGCGAGGGGGTGCTGGGGGAGGTGGGGGACCGGCGGGCGGGCGCCTGGATCGTCCGGGACGCGCGCGAGGCGGAGGGGGCGGTGGACGCCCTCGCGGCGGCGGGCGTGGACACCGTGAAGCTGTACGAGCAGCTTTCCCCGGAGGCCTACGGCGCGGCGGTGGGGCGGGCGCGGGAACACGGCCTGCCGGTCATGACGGACCTGGGCACCCGCTGGACCCGGGGGCTGAGCGCGGCCCGGGTGGACGCCCTGGAGGCCCTCGGCCTGGGTGTCCGGACCGTGGAGCACGCCAGCGGCTTCGCGCTCGCCTTCCGGCGGCTGGGTTTCGACCCGCAGACGCAGTTCCCGGACGAGGCCACCCTCGACCGATTTGCGCGGGCCGTGGTGGAGGCAGGCGCGGTGCTGGTGCCCACCCTGAGCGTCCACGAGGGGCTGCGGCAGGTGCGGCGGGCCGACCTGGGGGCGCTGCCGAACGGGGGCCGGACCGGAGAGGCCGCCGACAGCCTGCGGGCCATGTGGGACGGTCTTCACACCGCGACGGCGAAGAGTCGCCCCGCCGCCGACTGGGACGCCCGGCTGGCCGCCGCGCTGGCCCGCCGCGTGCTCGACCTTGGGGGACGGGTGGGCGCGGGAACCGACACTCCGGCGGGCGTGGACAACCTGCCCGGCGGGGGCCTGCACGCCGAACTCGCCCACCTGGTCACCCTGGCAGGCTTCAGCCCGACCGAGGCCCTGCGCGCGGCGACGGGGACGGCAGGCCGTCTTCTGGCCGGACGTGAAGGGCCCACGGTGGGCGTCTTGCGTCCCGGCGCCCACGCCGACGCGCTGATCGTCGAGGGCGACCCCACCCGCGACGTCACCGCCACGCGCCGCCTGCGGGCCGTCGTCCGCGCAGGCAGGGTGTGGGGCGAGTGCCCCTAACGCAGGTGTTCCCGGAAGTAATTCAGCATGTCCCGCCGGGCGTCCCGGCTGGCGAAGGTGTCCGCGACCTTACTCTCACGCAGCAGGAAGCCGTGCGGCTCGCCCTGGTACACGCTGAGCTTGAAGTTCTTATTCGCCTCGTCGAGCCGCCGGGCATAGGTGTAGATGCCCGCGATGGGGCTGGGCTGGTCGCGCGTCCCGTGGATGATCAGCATGGGCGCCGTCAGTTGCCCGATGAGGGCGGTGGGCGCCTGGGGCTTGGCCGCCGTGCCGCCCTGGTCGGGAAAGCCGTACCACGCCACGCCCGCCTTGAACTCCCTGATCTGCGGGAGCAGCAGCATGGTGTAGCGCCCACCCGCACAGAAGCCGGTCAGCCCCACGGCGCCCGGGTTCACATCCTGCCGCGCGCCCAGGTACTTGATGCCGTCCTGCACGAGGGTTTTTACCGCCGCGTCGCTCGGTTCCTGCTCGAAGGTCTGCCAGCCCAGGGCGAGCGTCACGAAGCCCGCCGCCGCCATCTCGTCCACGAGGTCGCGGTACCCCTGCTCCAGCCCCCGGAAGGAGTGCAGCAAGATCACGGCGGGCTTGCGTGTGGCGGAAGCGGGTGCGGCCAGATAGCTCTGGTACGCCCGCCCCCCGCTCGTCACGCTCACGTCCTGCCCCCGCACGGCGGCGTTGCCTCCCGCCTGCCCCAGCGCGAGGGACGAGAGGGCCAGCACCGAGAGCGTCAGCGTGTGCTTGAGCATGTTGGAGACCTCCGCGCCTACCGTACCCCGCCGGGAAGCCGGGGGCGGTGAGAGACCTCAGCGCCCCTGTCCCAACGCCGCCTCCCACTCCTCCCGCGTCACCCGGGCGAGCACCCGGAACGAGCCGTCCGGGGCGGGCCTCAGGACCGCCGCCTCCCCCTCGCCCAGCATCCAGCCCGTCGTCAGGCGCAGGTTCTGCTCGTGCGTGACGATGACCGTGTTCGTGCCCGCGCGGGGCGGTGTCCTCAGCAAGGCACGCAGATTTCCGGTCACCCCCTGCCGGTCCGCCTCCGTTCCGCTGCGAAAGTACGGGTTGTTGAGGGCTGGCGTGGGGGTCACCCGCCCGGCGAGCAGCGCGGCGCTCTCGCGGTTGCGGCAATACTCGCCGCTGAGCACGGTACCGATGGGGATGCGAAGCGCCCGGAGCAGCCGACCGACCTCGCGGGCATGCGCGCGCCCCGCCTCGCTGAGGTTGCGCTGGGTGGCGCAGTCCCGGAGGTCCACCGTCGCCGCGTCTGTCCCCTGCGTGTCGAAATGGCGGAAGTAGAGAACCCATCCCCCAGCCCGCAGCCCGGCGAGAAGGGCGGGGCTGAGCGTCTCCGGGACCGTCTGCGCGAACGCGGCAGGGGAGAGCAACAGGGACAGGGCGGCGAGCAGGCGGCGCATGGTTCAGGGTAGGAGACGGGTCTGCCCGGGACTGTGCCGACGCGCAGCCAAAAGAAAAAGCCCCAGCCGAAGCCGGGGCCTGTGGTCACTGCGTTTACTTCTGCCCGTGCACGACGAGCTTGAGCGGAATCGTGACTTCGGGGTGGGCGCGGTAGGAGATGTCGTACTCGCCGACTTCCTTGACGGTCTTCGGCATCTCGATCCGGCGGCGGTCCACGTCGAAGCCGAGGCGGTCGAGGGCCCCCGCCACGTCGGCGTGGGTCACGGCGCCGTAGATCTTGCCCTCGCCCGCGCGGACGCTGAGTTCCACGGCGACGCCGTTGAGACGGCTGGCGAGGTCCTCGGCCTGGGCCTTGTCCTTCGCCTGCTGCTTCTGGCGGGCGCGGACCTGGGCCTCCAGGGTCCTCATGTTCGCCGCGTTGGCAGGGGACGCCATCCCGCGGGGAATCAGGAAGTTGCGGGCGTAGCCGGGCTTAACGGTCACCACGTCGCCGGTCTTGCCCAGGCGACCGGGTTCGAGAAGGATCACTTGCATATCAGGGTCCTCCTTACTTCCGGACCAGCTTCTCGGTGTAGGGCAGCAGCGCGAGCTGGCGGGCGATCTTGATCGTCTGCGAGATGCGGCGCTGGTGCTTGGCCGAGAGGCCGGTGCGGCGGCGGGGGAGGATCTTGCCGGTGTCGGAAACGAACCGGCGAAGCATCTTCACGTCCTTGTAATCGGTGATCTCCAGTTCCCCAATCGAGAACGGGTCGACCTTGGGCTTGCGGGGGCGCTTGGGCCCCTTGGGACGGGGCTTGCGCTCCGTGTTGCTGCTCTGCGTCATGTGGGTTCCTCAATGCCTGCCACGCTCTGAGGGGCTCAGAAGGGCAGGTCTTCTTCTTCCGGCGGGAAATCGTCGAGACCTTGGTCAATATCCAAGCCCCCCGAACGGGTCCCCGTGTTCGCCGCCCGGCTCGGCTGCGCGCGACTTGAAGACGCGGCGGCAGGCTGGGGGCGCGCCGAGCTGCTCGCGGTCTGGGTGCGAGGTGCGGCGGGGGTGGCTGCGGGACTGCCGGTCATGCCCGCGCCTCGGGACAGGGCTTCGACTCGCGTCGCCTCTACTTTGGTGCTGTTGCGCTTGTTGCCGTCGCGGTCGGTCCACGCCTCGTTCACGAGCCTTCCCTGAATCAGGACGGGATCGCCCTTCTTCAGGTCCTTCATGCTCTCGGCGAGGTCGCGCCACAGCGTCACGTCGATCCAGTGCGTCTTTTCCTGCTTCTGCCCCTGTCGGTCATTCCAGCTCTCGTTCACGGCCAGGCCGAGCCCGAGCACGGCGTCTCCGGCGGGGGTGTAGCGCAGTTCGGGGTCGCGGGTCACGTTCCCGATGACCATCACTTCGTTCATCCCGCTCGCCATCCGCACGCCGCCGCCCGCGTCCTGCACGAGTTCGGGCGCGCTGCCGAGCTGCTCGATTCGCAGGGCCTTCACCTTGACGGCGCTGCGTTTGCCGCCCTCCGGGGCGTCCCAGGAGGAGTAGTCGAGCGAGCCCTCCACCATCAGGGCGTCGCCGCCCTTGAGGCCCTTCTCGGCCTGCCACTCGGCGGGCTTGCCGAGGATGGAGACGCGGTGGTACCAGGGCAGCTTGCGTTCGCGCCCGTCACTGCCGATCACGTGGTCTTCCCCGGCAACGGTCGCCTCGAAGACGGCCACGCCGCTGGGCGTGTAGCGGAGTTCGGGATCGCGGGCAAGTGCGCCGATCAGGTAAACGTGGTTCATGCCTCGGGCCATAACAGGGTCTCCTTTGGAGCTGGCGAGATAACTTGAGCTTCTACGTGGCTGGCGGTTGGCCCTTGCGGGTTGACCTTAAGATACCAAACCCGGTTTTTTACGTCAACAGCGTAACGGGGGAGGGAGGGGGCCCTCAGGCCTTCTTGGTGCGCTGCTCGGGGCGGTCGCGGACCACCAGGATGCGGCGCACGTTGTCGCGCAGGCGCAGGCTGGTGGCGATGTCGCGCTCGGGGTTGCCGCCCGCGCGGATCGTGTACATCAGGTAATAGCCCTCGCGGTCCTTGCCCACGGCGTACGCGAGACGGCGGTTGCCCACGTCGTCGAGGTTCGTGATCTCCGCGCCCGCGTTCTTCACCGCCGTTTCGATGTACTCGCGCTCCGTCTGGAGCTGTTCGGCGCTGAGGTTGGGGTTCAGGATCAAGTTCAGGTCGTACTGGTTCATGGTTCACCTCGCTTCCTGCCGCGCTCGGCGCAGTGCTCGCCACATGGGCGGGCCTCGCCGGGCGGCGCAACTGGCAACTCTACCAGAGTGCGGGGGGAGTTGCCAGAGCCACCCGGCCCATGCCGCTGTTCCCCTCGCGCCGGTACGCTGGGGCATGAGCGAAGACGCGCAGAACTGGGCCGAGGGCATCCTCGACATCCTGAAAGAGGCGGTGGAGGGCGGAACGCCCGGCCAGGGCACCGCCTTCCTCGACGGAACGAAGGCCGACGGGAGCGGGAATCACGGGCTGCTCGCCACCCTGGACGCCCTCAGTGCCGAGCAGGCCAGCCGGGACGTTCACGGCTCGACGATGGCCGGACATGCCCGCCACACCGCCTTCCACATGGAGGTCATCGTGCGCTGGGAGCGCGACGGCGACCGGGGGCCGTTCGACTGGAAGGGGAGCTTTCACCCCGGGCAGGTGGGCGAGGAGGAGTGGGCGGCGCTGCGGGATCGTGTCCGTACGGCCTACGACGAACTGATTGCCTTCGCCCGCACCCAGGCTGCAAGGGAAGCGGATGGGGACGCGACCGGCGGGCTGACGGGCGCTGTCGCCCACGTCACCTATCACCTCGGCAGCATCCGGCAGATGACGAAGGCGGTGGGAGGCGGGACGTGACTCTCGCCGTGCGCCCCTTCACCGACGAGGACGCGCCTGCCTGGGTGGCCCTGTCGAACCTCGCGCTGGGCCACAGGGTGACCGTCGAGGATTTTCGGGCCCAGGAGACGAGGCGTGACCCGTCACAGCTCAGCCGCCGTTGGGTGATCGAGGTCGGCGGAGAGGTACGCGCTTTGGCCCACCTCCATGTCTTCCCCTTCGACCCGCCGGGCTTCCTCCATGCCCGCGTCCTCGTTCACCCGGAGGCGCGGGGGCAGGGCGTGGGGCGCGCGTTGTGGGTGCTCTTGGAGAAGGCCGCGCAAGAGGCCAACGCCGAAGGTCTGGTCGCCGACGTGGACGACCGTGACCCGGAGAGTCTGGCCTGGGCCGAGCGGCGGGGCTTTCGCAACCACGCCCACCGCTTCGCCTCCGAACTCAACCTGACGAGCTTTGACGAGGCGCCGCACCTTCCCGCCCTCGCCCGGGTGGAGGAGCAGGGCGTGACCTTCACCGACCTCGTGGGGGCGGACGAGAGGGCGGTGGAGCGCTACCTGAGCTTCGTGGCCGACCGCCTCACCGAGACGCCCGACCTCGCCGGGCACCCGCGCTGGCCCTCGAAGCAGGTGCGCGAGGTGCTCCGCCTCGACCACGGCGGGCGCCCCGCCTGGCTCATCCTGGCCGTGTCGCCCGGGGGCGAGTGGCTGGGCACGACGGCGATGATTCCAATTCGGCGGGAGTTTGTCTACAACGAACTCACCGCCACGCATCCGCAGGCGCGCGGGCGGGGGCTGGCGCTGCCCCTCAAGCTGCACGCCATCCGCCGGGCGCGGGAGGCGGGCTTCTCGCTGATGAGGACGAACAATCACAGCACGAACGCGCCCATGCTCCGGGTGAACGCGCGGCTCGGTTTCGGGGCGCGGCCCGGGCGATATGAGCTGCACCGTCCATTCCGGTAGGAGACAGTTTGGTCTTGCCTACCTGCGGCGCCGGAACGGATTCCAGCGGCCTGCGTCTGCCCCGTCCACCTGTTCGGTTGCGGTGGTGACGGCCACCGGAGCGTGCCTTCCCACCTGCCTTGCCGGGAGGGGCGCCGTGACGCTGGTGACCGAGGCTCCCTCACCCACCGCTTCCTCCCCGAGGGCCGCGAGGAGGGCCCGGCGGAGCGCGTCCGCGGTCGGGCGGTCCGCCGGGCGTTTGGCGAGCGCGAGTTCGCCGAGGCGGGCGACCACGGGCGGCAACTCGGGGCGCAGGGACAGGAGCGGCGGCGCGAAGCGGGTGAGGTGCGCGGCCATCAGCTCCTCGTAGGTCTCGCCCGCGAAAGGTCGCCGTCCGCCGAGCAGTTCGTAGGCGAGGACGCCGAAGCTGTAGATGTCGCTCGATGCGCCGCCGCTCTCGCCCCGGTACACCTCCGGCGCCATGTAGTAGGGGCTGCCGCTCGGCCTGCCCCCCTGCGCGGTGAAGTACGCGCTTCCCAGGTCACCGAGGGCGGCCCGCCCCCCCTCGAAGTACACGTTTTGCCGCTTCACGTCCTGGTGGACGGCGCCCAGCCCATGCAGGTACGTGAGGGCCGAGGCGACGTCCGCGAGCACCCGCAGCGCCACGTCGAGGGGGAGGGGGCGCGGGGCGAGCCGCCTGAGCACGTCGCACAGCGAGCCTTCCGGGTAGTAGCGCACCGTCAGAAAGGCGTGCGGCCCGAAAGGCGTGCCCGCGAAGCCCCGCACGACGTGGGGGTGCCGGACCTGGAGGGTCAGCCGGACCTCGTTGCCGAAGCGCTCGGCGGCTTCCCGGACATTCAGGGTACGCTCGTGCGGCACCTTGAGGGCCACCTCCCGCCCCCCGTCGTCCCGCGCGAGATACACGAGCGAGGTGTCCCCGCGTCCCAGGGGGCGCAGGAGGGTGTAGCCGGGAAGGGGAAGGTCGGAGGTCATTGGGGAGGGCCTTCTCAGCAGTCTAGGAACGGGTTGTCACGTAAATCTGTCGGGAGTGCGTCCGTGCGCCCCTCCGGGGTTCGCGTCGCCTCGAAAGGGCGAGGGAGAGCCGTCTGCCCCCGGCTCCCTCCCCATAAGTTGACCCACCCTCGCGGACGGGCCGCCTACTCGTCGTCTCCGCCTTCTTCCACGGCGCGCTTTCCGGCCAGCCACTCCAGACCCGCCCACATCAGGTCGTCGAGGTCGCCGTCGAGCACCTCGTCGGGGTTGTGCTTCATGACGCCCGTGCGGTGGTCCTTGACGTACTGCTTGTCGAGGACGTACGAGCGAATCTGCGAGCCCCACTCGATCTTCTTCTGCTCGCCGCGCGCCTTGGCTTCCTCTTCCTCGCGCCTTCGCATCTCGATGTCGTAGAGGCGCTGCTTGAGGATCTGGAGGGCGATCTCGTGGTTCTTGATCTGGCTTCGGGTCTGCTGCGACGCCACGGCGATGCCGGTCGGCAGGTGGGTCAGGCGCACCGCCGAGTCAGTGGTGTTCACGCCCTGCCCGCCCGCGCCCTGCGAGCGGAACACGTCCCGGCGCAGGTCGGAGTCGGGGATATGAATGTTGATCTCTTCTTCGGGGACCTCCGGCACCACGTCCACCGAGGCGAACGAGGTATGGCGGCGGTTGTTCGCGTCGAAGGGCGAGACCCGGACCAGACGGTGGACCCCGTGTTCTGGCGCCATCATGCCGAAGGCCTTTTCGCCCCGGATGATGAACTCGGCGCCCAGCACTCCCGCCTGCTCGCCGTCCTGCTGATCGACGAGTTCGACCTTGTAGCCGTGCCGCTCGGCCCAGCGCATGTACATCCGCGTGAGCATCCCCGCCCAGTCCTGCGACTCGGTGCCGCCCGCGCCGCTCTTCACCCGCACGATGGCCGGGGTCTCGGCGTGCTTCATCGTGAAAAGCGTCTCGCGGTAGAGGTCGTCCACCCGCGTCTGGATGCTCTGCTGCTCTTCGGCGAGCAGCTCGCGTTCCTCGTCGCTGGCGATCTCCAGCATCTCGGCCAGCCCGTCGGCGTCCGACTGAAGGCCCCGGTAGCCGTCCACCACCCGGCGCAACGTTCCGGCCTCCTGCGTGACCTGCCTCGCGCGGCCCGTGTTGTTCCACAGGGCGGGGTCGCTGAGTTCCCGGTCGAGTTCGTTCAGCCTGCGCGTCTTGCCGGGAATGTCAAAGGTACTCCCGGAGCGACGCCAGTTTTTCCAAGAGTTCCTGCATGGGGCGTGCCTCCCTTCCGCGCGTCTCCCGTTGATCGGGGCGCGGGCTTGTTGCCGTTCCGGAGTATAGGTGAGCCGACCCGCGGGCGGGAGCGCGCTCTTCTCGAAGAGGCCGGGACAGACGCCTCGAACGCCGGGCACCCTGGCCGAAGACGGCCTGAACGCATCCCCCCGCCCCTCAACAGGGAGTTGACAACTGCTAGGGGAGCGGGTATCTTTTCTGAGCCTCAAGCGAGGCGGGACGCATGACAGGTGAAGAGAAGCGAGAGCAGGGCCACCCGACAGGGTGGTACGAGCGGACATCCCCCCGGGTGTCTCCAGACTCGTGAGGAGCCTCCGGGCTCCACAAGCCAAGCGCAAGCTTGGATCAAGCATGTCAACAGTGCCCGCGAGGGCAGTGCTGAACGACTCAATGGAGAGTTTGATCCTGGCTCAGGGTGAACGCTGGCGGCGTGCTTAAGACATGCAAGTCGAACGCAGGGTCTTCGGGCTCTGAGTGGCGC
>NZ_PNOR01000048.1 GCF_002869765.1 Deinococcus planocerae
CGGCGGCGCCGGGCCTCGGCGTCCGCGCCCTGCCCGCCGTCTCCCTGCGGGGCGGCCTGGGCCTGCTGCGGCTGCGGTCGGGGCGAGCGGCCTGGGCCCTGGCGACCGTTCAGGTTCGGGACGGCCCCACGGTCACTGGCGCCGCGCGAGAAGCCCTGGCCGCGCCCGCCCCGGTCGCTGCGGTCGAAGCCGCGTCCGCCGCCCCCCCCGCCGTGGCTCTCCTCGGGGGGCATGTTCTCCACCGTCCAGTCGCCGAAGTACATGCGCTGCACGGTGATGTTCACGGGCCGCAGGTGCTCGTTGCGGGGGCGCTCCAGCGTGATCACGCGCCGCTTGTAGCCGCCCTGACCGCTGGGGCGCATGGGGGGGCGTCCCCCGAAGTCACGCGCGCCCGGCTCTCGCCCGTTCGGCTCCCGCGGCTCGCGGCCCTGCCCGTCGCGTGCCTGGCCGCGCCCGCGAGCGCCGTCGGTGCGGGCCGGGGCCGCCGAGGTGGCGGGCTGGGGTTCGTCGAGGGTGAACTTGCGGGGGGCCGCCGTGCTCACCGACTGCAACTTCTCGCGTTTCTCTGCTTCCCGGTCCTCGCGGCGTCTCGCGCGGGGCCGGACGGGGGTGTCGCCGTCCATAGCGGTCTCCTGGGTGAAATCGATTTGCCGGGCCAGGGGGTTGACCTGGCTGATGGTCACGGTGAGGGCGTCCCCCAGCCGGAAGGTGCGCCCATTCGAGCGCCCCCGCAGAATCTGGGCGTCTTCCAGGTAGAAGTAATAGTCGTCGTCGAGGTTCGAGATGTGCAGCTTGCCCTCGACGCCGTTGTCCAGCGCCACGAACAGCCCGCTCGCCACCACGCCCGACACGTTGCCGGGGAAAGTCTCACCGAGGTGCTCCTGCGCCCACTTCGCCTGGTAGTACTTCGTGAGGTCGCGCTCGGCCTCGGCGGCGGCGCGCTCGCGCTCGGAGGTGTGCTCCCCCATCCCCGGCAGTCTGCCCCGCAGGTCGTGGGTCCCCCGTGAGGAGGCCGTCAGGTCCCCCGCCAGCACCCCTTTGAGCACCCGGTGGACGAGCAGGTCCGGGTAACGCCGGATCGGCGACGTGAAGTGCAGATACTCCCGGAACGCCAGCCCGAAGTGCCCCAGGTTCTCGCCCGCGTACTTCGCCTGCTGCATCGAGCGGAGCAGCAGGGTATTCACCACGCTCTCGCGCGGCGTGCCCCGCACCCCCTTGAGGACCGCCTGATACGCCTGCGGGGTCGGCTCGCCGCCCGGGAAAGAGATGCCCAGGCGCCCGAGGGCGTTCGTCACGTCCTGGAAGCGCTGGAGGGTGGGTTCCTCGTGGATGCGAAATAAGGCCGGAACCTCGCGCTCGATCAGGTAACGCGCGACCACCTTGTTGGCGAGCAGCATCAGGTCCTCGATCATGCCGCGCGCCGTCTCCTCGCGGATCGGGATAAGTTCCATCCGCCCGCCGGGCCCCACGTCCACCTTGACCTCGCGCAGCTTGAAGTCGAGCGAGCCCTCGCGCAGCCGCTTCTGGCGCAGCTTGGAGGTGATCTTGAGCAGCAGGTGGAGGTCGCCCTCCAGGTGCCGCGCGTGGTCGGGCAGGGTGGAGGTCGCCTCCGAGTACGCCTGCACCTCGTCGTAGGTGAGCCGCGCCTTGCTCCGAATCACGCTCGGCGTGAGCCGCACGTCGAGGATGTCGCCCTCGGCGGAGAGTTCGACGAGCGCCGTCATCGTCAGCCGGTCTTCAAACGGAACGAGGCTGCACACCCCGTTGCTGAGGTGCTCGGGGAGCATGGGCAGCACCCGACCGGGGAGGTACACGCTCGTCGCGCGGGCGTAGGCCTCCTTGTCCAGCGGCGTGCCCCCACGCACGTAATGGCTCACGTCGGCGATGTGGACGCCCACCACGAAGGTGCCCGCCGGGGTCGGCTGGATGTGGATCGCGTCGTCGAAGTCCTTGGCGTCGCGCCCGTCCACCGTGAAGATGTTGAACTCGCGCAGGTCGAGGCGCCCCACCAATGCCTCGGCGGGAATCTCGCGCGGGATCGCGTTCGCCTCGGCCTCCACCTCGTCCGGGAAGTCGCCGCGCAGCCCGTACTTGACGATCACGGCCTCGGTCTCGGTCTCGGGGTCGTCCTGCTCGCCGAGGACGCGGGTGACCTGCCCGAACACCTCATCCTCGCCCGTCTGCTCGGGCCAGTACAGGTCGGTGACGACGCGGGCGCCGCTCTGGAGCCCTTCGATCCCCTCCGTCAGCAGCAGGATGCGGTGCCGCGCGCGGTGGTCGTCGGGCTTGAGGATGGGGTGGCCCTTGCTGAATTCGAGGCTGCCCACGAGCTGCTTGTACGCCCGCTGCACGATGCGCACCACCGAGGCGCGCGGGCTGCCGTCGCCGCGCTGGCCCCGGCGGGGACCCTGGCCGCCGCGCCCGGTGTCGCCGCGGCCCTCCATCCGCACGAGCACGATGTCGCCGTTCCAGGCTTCCATCGTGTTCTCGGGCGCGACGTAGAAGTCCTCGCCGCCGGAGTCCGGCACCACGAAGCCGAAGCCCGCCGCCGACGCCTGGAAGCGGCCCCGCACGAGGCTCATCGCCTCCGGCAGGCCGTAGGTGCGCCGCCGGGTGCGGATGACGTCCCCCGTCCGCACGAGGTCTTCGAGCAGCGATTCGAGGTCGCGCCAGTCCCCGAGCCGGTTGATGGTCTGCCGGGTGAAGGTGCGCTCCAGGTCGCGGACGTGGATCGGGCGCCCCACCTTGCGAAGCTGCGAGGTCACGAGGTCGCGGGCGGGGTCGGGCTGGCCGTCCGTGTCGGTGCCGTCCTCCTGCGCCTCGTGGACCTCCCCGTCGTCCTCCCCCTCCAACGCGGGGTGGTCCACGACCGGGAGGGGCTGCCCGGCGTCCGCCGAGACCGTCAGCGCCGTCTGGGGCGCGTCCTCGGAGGCCGCGGCCTGGGCTCCGGCCTCCTCGACCGCCACGGGCTCCACGCCGCCGAGCACCTCGGCGAGCGGGACCTCCTCGGAAGTGGCGTCCTCCCGCGGCCCTTCGGCGACGGGGGTGACGACCTTCGGCTTGCGGCCCCGGCGGGTGCGGGGCACTTCGAGCAAGACGGGTTCGGTGGCCTGGGCCTGCTCGGGCGCTTGCTCGGGCTCGGCCTCGGCGACGGGCTGGGCCTTCGCCTGACGTCCGCGCCGCTTCTTGGGCGCTTCGGCGGGTTCCTCGGCAGGGGAGGCGACCGCTTCCGGCTGAGCCTGAGGTTCAGGGGGAGCGGCCTTCGCCTTGCGGCCCCGGCGGCTGGAAGGTTGAGGGGTGGGTTCGGCGGCAGCCTCGACAGGCTCCGCCGGGCTGGCTGCCGCCACGTCCCCGGTCGGGGTGATCTCGACGGGGGCCGTCTCCACGGCGGCGGTCTCGACGGGCACGGGCTCGGCGGTCACCGCTTCGGTGGGCGCGGCCTCGGCAGGCTGAGCCTGCGCGCGCGCCTGACGTCCGCGGCGGGGCTTGGGAGTGGGCTCGGTGGCCGTGGTCGCCGCCTCGGTCACTTCCGGGGTGGGCTCGGGCTGGGGTTCGGCGGGCGAGGCCGCGCGCTTGCCCCGTTGGGCCCTGGGCGCGGCGGTCTCGGCCTGCGCGGTGGCGTTCTCGTTCGTGGCGGGCGTCTGGCGGCCCCGGCCACGCTTCGGGGCAGGGGTCACCGCCTCCGGCTGCGGGGTTGGGGGTTCGGTGGGCTGGGCGGCCTGCTTGCGGCCCCGTCCGGCCCGGGGGGCGGTGCTCTGCTGTTGTTCGGAGTCGGCGCGGACGCTCTGGTCGTCCTGCGCCGGGCGCTCCTTCTTTGCTCTCGGCATTCCTCACCTGGTCAGGACACCCGCGGGATGTTCTCGTGTAGGACGTGGGGAGTCACCGTTTCTGGATGGGGCGCGGGCCTCTGCGGGTCACTCTTTGTGCATCCTTGCAGGGTCGCGGCAGCGAAAACGGTCACTCCCGACGTGTATCTCACCCACGGGTCGGGGAAAGTCGCGTGTCTCGGGCGGCGCCCAGCCTGCCTGGTCTGGGAGGCGTAGGGGCGCTGTCCTGTCGCCCGGCAGCGACGCCAGTCTACCACGTGGCCTCACAAATGCACTCGCCAGGGCGAACATTTAGGAATCGGGTGGAGGGTAGCCCGGAGTTTCCAGCCCCTCCCACGGTTCGTCCCCCCCGGTCGGGGGTAGCGTAGGGACCGTCCTATGGCCGCGCCGCTCGGTGCCCCCCCCAACTACAGCACGCCCGCGATGCTGGGGCTGGCCCTGCTGTCGATCTTCACGTCCCTGTGGCACTTCACCTTCGGGGCGCTCGACTACGCCTCTGCCGGGCGCTACGAGGGCCTGGTTCTGATCCTCCTCGCCGGGCTGCTCCTCGTGTACGGCGTCCTGACCCTGATCCGCTACGCCGAGGCCCGCGACGCGATGGGCGACCCCCAGCCCCGCATCGCCATGTACGACACCCCGCACGAGAGCCGCGTGCCCCTGGCGGGCCTCATCCTGGCGGCGTCCATCGCGGTGGCCGACCTCGCCTTCGCCCTCGCCGCCCAGCATCCCCTCGGCCACCTCATCGGCGTGGGGCTCGTCGCCCTGGTGGCCCGGCAGGCGTGGCGAATCCGGCCCGCGCGCGGCGAGGGTTAGGGGTCCGTCACGTCCGCGGACGTGTTGTCGCCCGCCATGTCCGTGTCGCTGGTGTCGATGCCGCCCCCGCCTCCGTCCATGCCCAGCGTCGCGTCGAGGCCCGGGGCCGCGTTGTTCCCCGGCTCGTTCGTGAGGTCGTTGCCGCCCTCGCCGGGCGTGCCCCCGGTGTCCACGGGCGGGTTGTAGCTGTCGCTGCTGCGGTCGTCCGTCATGTCTGCGTCCTCCGGGGTGGTTTTCCAGATTGTCGGCCCCGCGCCCGCGCACTTCTTGAGAGGCGGGGCAAGGCGCGTTGGGTCTCCGGGCTTTCCCAACAGGTCTGCACCTGCCCTTCATCCCTCGCCCGCCCCGAGCCGGGAGACTTCCCCGCGTGAGCAAGTCGAGCAAATCCCTGATCCTCGCCGGAACCCTCTTGGTCGCCGCCCCGGCTCAGCAGGCGCACGCCACCGCGCTTGAGAAAGCCCGGTTCCTCTTCCACCTCGGCGCCGCGTACTACGCCTTCAACACCTGGGTGCTGCGGCCCTACCGCGAGTACAAGTTCCAGGCAGGCGCCCCCGGCCAGCGCTCTGCCATCGTCAAGGCGGGGCTGGCGCTCGCCTTCTCCGCCTATCAGGTCAATTCGGCGGTCAAGCTGACCCGCAACACCAGTGATCCCTTCCTCCAGCGTATCGGCTCGCTGCTGCCGGGCTACCAGAAGTCGTTGACCCAGGTGGGCAACAACCTGAAAAATGGCCGTTTCGACGAACAGGGCATCCAGAACCTCAACGTCTCGACCAACCGGCTCCTGAACGCCGCCGAGAACCAGGGCCAGACGATTCGCCCGGTGGCGGTGCCGATTCCGGGGTTGTAGGTGTTGGGGAGGCCGCTCGTGGGGCGGCCTTTTGTTGTTGTCCAGGGAAAGGAAGAGAACGTAAACTGGTTCCATGAATCTTCCTGCGGTGCGCGCATTCAGACAGGAGATAGAGGCCTTGAGCCGCCGCCACGGCGTCCGCGAGGTGCGCGTCTTCGGCAGCACCGTGAGGGGAGATGCAGGGCCAACCAGTGACCTCGACCTGCTCGTGCGTTTGGAACCGGGTCGCAGCCTTCTCGACCGGGCCGCCTTCAAGACCGATTTGGAAGACCTGCTGGGTATTCCCGTGGACGTGGCGAACCCGGACACCCTGCATCCCCTGATTCGTGACCGCGTGCAGCGTGAGGCTCAGGTCCTCTGAGCGTGGCGAAAAACGTCGCCCTGTACTTCCAACACATGCTGGACAGCATGAACGCCATTCGGGAGTACACCGGAGACAACCCGGACATCTACCGCCACAGCCGCCTCGTCCGGGATGCCGTTCACCGCAACCTTGAAATCATCGGCGAGGCGGCCAAGCGCTGCCCGGTCGAGGTTCGCGCGCAGTTCCCGGACATTCCCTGGCGTCCAATGGCAGGTCTGCGTGACGTGCTGATTCATGACTACGACGGCATAGACCCTGAGGAAGTCGTGCCGGTCCTGACACGGGATCTGCCCAACTTGCGCCCGCAGGTGGAGGCGGCTCTGGCACGGTTGAAGTTCCTGAGTGTTCTTGACAGAGCCCCTGACACCGAGCCCGACCCGGACGACCGCCTGCCCTAATCAGGCCTCAGAAACCATTCCCGTATGTCCTTCCCTTAGCGGCCACAGCTCCGGGACCCGAAGGACGATCACATTCTGGAACTCGCCATCAATGGCGGATGCTCCCACATCGTGACCTTCAACGTCCGGGACTTCACGGGGAGCGAGAGATTTGGCATCCAGGCCGTCACGCCCGCCCAATTCCTGACCCTGCTGGGAGGCCCACTGTGAGCAAGCTGAGCGTCCGTTTGCCCGACAGTCTGCACAAGCGCCTGAAAGACCTTGCCAAGCAGGAAGGCGTGAGCGTGAACCAGCTCATCTCTACCGCCGTCGCGGAGAAGGTGAGCGCCTTGCTGACCGAGGACTACCTGAGCTACCTGAGGGAACGCGCCGCGAGAGGCAGTTGGGAGAAGTTCGACGCGGCCATGTCCCTTGTGCCCGACGCCGACCCCGCCGACCGCCTTCCCTGACCCACCAGTGAGGGGGCCGCCCCGACCGACGCCCCCAAGCCACTTCCCGCCCCCCAACCCTGACCCCACCGCCGCCCCTACCTTCGACCACAAGCGGCGGCGCCTGCGAAAGCAGGATAGAACCCGGGGACCCGCCCAGGCGTGCGCGGCGGATAAACTGCGGCATGACCAACGTGCAACTTCCCGATGAACTGGCGAAGGAACTGGTCGTGATGACCGGCCAGCCCGACGCCGACACTGCCGTCATGCAGGCGCTCAGCGAGTACGTGCAATATCGCAAGCAACTCCGGGTGCTGGACTTCGAGGGCCAGTTCGACGCCGATCCTACCTTCGACTACAAAGAGCAACGGCGCGTTCCGTGACAGACCGCCGGGTGCTGGTGGACACCGATGTCTGGTCGGAGTTCTACCGCAGGCGGACGGGTGGGTCGTCGGCGCAGGTGCGGCAGCTCAGGGAGTTGATCCGGGCACAGAGGGTTGCCCTGCTGGGTGCGGTTCGCCAGGAAATCCTCTGCGGCTGACGGTACTTCCACCAGTTCGAGCAGATCAGGGAACTCTTGCGGCCTTTTCCAGACCAACCCGTAACCACCCCCGAGTACGAGCTGGCCGCCGAGTTCTTTAACCTCTGCCGTAGTCGGGGCATTCAGGGCAGCAACACGGACTTCCTGATCTACGCGTGCAGTGCCCGGTGGGACATGCCCGTGATGACCAAGGACGCCGACTTCAGGCGCTTTGCCGAACATGTCCCGGTCAAGCTCTACGCTCGGCCAGGTGTGTAGGGCTTCCCCGTTCCCGCCGTCTTGCAAGGGAGAACCAGGGGTGAGGACGCTCCTCGGTATATACTCCTGATAGCTATCAGGGGGTGGAGCATGACCAAGGCCAAGTACGACACCGCAAAGCTCTTCCAGACGGGCCGCAGTCAGGCTGTCCGGCTGCCCAAGGAATACCGCTTCGAGGGCGAAGAGGTCATCATCAAGCGCGTGGGCGATGGGGTGCTGTTGCTGCCACGGAACAACCGCTGGAGCAACCTTCTGGCCGCCGTCTACGACTCAGGGGATGACTTTCAGTTCGAGCGTGACCAGGGGGAACAGCAGGAGCGGGACTGGGGCGACTTGTAGCCCATGCCCGCCCCCAAGTTTTTCCTCGACACCAATACCTGCGTTTACATCCTGAACAAGCGTCCTGCACACATCGCTGAACGGTTTGCCCGCCACAGCCTGGGCGACGTTGCCGTGAGCAGCGTCACCGTGTCGGAACTGACCTATGGCGCCGCCAAAAGTGTTAAGCCCGGCACACGAGAACGGCTCGAGGGGTTCCTGCTGGACCTCGTGACCGTCCCCTACGATGACGCTGCCGCCTGGGTATACGGAAAAATCAGGGCGGGATTGCAGACGACTGGAAAACTCATCGGCCCGCTCGACCTGCTGATCGCCGCCCACGCCCTCAGCGCGGACGTGACGCTGGTGACCAACAACGAGGGAGAGTTCAGGCGCGTACCGGGGTTGAGGGTCGAGAACTGGTTCCCAGAATGACGAAGGGGCGATTGGAAAAGCAGGGGCCGGGCTCTGCCTAATTTCAATCCCCACTGCTGCCCCGCACCGCTTCCAGCCTGTCCCGGTACATCACCACCAGCTTATGGTCGGTGAGCAACTCCCACACGCGCGGCCACACGTCGTCTAGGAGCGCCCGGAAGTCGGCTACCCGCATGTTTCCCGTGCGGACGTGAATCACCCACGGCGGCGGCTCCTGCGCCAGCATCCGCTTGGTGAAGTCGGCGTCCTGCGTAACGATCACCAGGGACTCCTCACTCGCCCGCTCCCACAACGCCCAGTCTTTAAGGCCCTCTGTCCACTCGCTGACATGAAAGACGGGCACGTCGAACGAGCCGCGCAACCTGGCAGACACGTTCAGCAGCACGCCCGCGGGCTTCAAGCGATCTTCTCGAACGTTACGCTATGGCCTGCCAGCCGCGCCGCGTACTCCAGGCACGCCAGCACGTCCTCGCGCGTGAGCCGTGGGTAGGCGTCCACCACCTCCTCTACGCTGTCCCCAGCACTTAGGTGCCCCAGCACGGTTTGCACGCTGACCCGCGTCCCGGTGACGGTGGGCTTGCCTCCGTTCACTTCTGGATCGATGCTGACGCGATCACTCATGGCTGATAGTAATGTAAATATCCGTGGGCTCGCGCCTCGCTGACCTTGCCCCCACCCCCCACCCCACCGCCGCTCCCACCTTCGACCACAAGCGGCAGCGCCTGCAAAAGCAGGGGGAGAGTGGGGGCAGGGGTTGGGTATGGAGGTGAAGAGACATGCCGCCCGTAGTCGGTGGGGTTATCTATATTGGAAATTGTACTGGGTGGTGTGTAGAGTTTCGGGATCAGAGGAGCTTGAATATTTCCAAACTCCTGTCGTAGTATGCATTATGACCGACATAACAAAAATCTCTGGGAGTGAGCTTAATTATAACGAACAGTTGTTAAATTTTGAAAACGCATTAGTTAGACAACTTTCCAGTCTTGGCCTACCGAGTGACGGCGTGCTTATTAACACACAGGAAAGAGGAGTAGTGTTTTTTAACGCCCCTAGCGTCGTAGGTCTTTTGGAAGCATCAAAGCGGCAGGATTCCATATATATTGCTAAATTTTTAGCTGCCGTTGCCTCGGGACTTTTTGATGCCGCGTTAAACTATTTGTGGGATGAAACGATTCTAGAACTACGTAAGAGGGTTGAGAATTACGATATAGATTACTTCTATGATATAGCTGTAGACAGTCAGAAGAAGCGCGCCGATTTAAAGGACGCTTCTGATTTAGACAAAATTTCAGATGCAGAATTGATTAAAGGGGCGCGAGAAATCGAACTTATCAGTAAGATAGGCTTTCGTCTTCTCGATGAAATTAAGTATATGAGAAATTGGATGAGCGCCGCTCATCCGAATCAAAATGAGATAACAGGCTTACAGCTTATCACTTGGCTACAAACCTGCATACGGGAGGTTATAAATCTTCCATTATCTAATATTGCGTCTAATATCAGTCAACTTCTTGCCAATATAAAGCGAAACTCATTCTCCAGAGAAGAGATTTTTATGATGGCCCAGTTCGTTGAGAATGCGCGGCCAGAGCAGATAGATACTCTCATACAGGGACTTTATGGGATTTATGTCAACTCAGATACCACAACACAGTCCATCCAAAATATTAATAATCTTGCCCCTTACGTGTGGAGTAGAGCCAGCGATGACGTAAAGAAGAGAATTGGTGTTCGTCTTGCAACTAATATTGCGAGTGGAAATAACAGTCAAACCAGAATGGGAAGGTCATTCTTCGAAGTAGTACAGGGTATACAGTATCTACCTGAACCTATTCTTGTTGCTGAGATGAACGAAGCTCTTATAAATTTGCGTAACGCCCACCGAAATATGGACAATTTTTACAACGAGCCCCCTTTTGCCTCTGAGCTTCAGAGGATAGTTGGAACGGCCAAAACTGTCCCAAGATCAATAGAAAAATCATATGTAAACACGATTGTAGAAGCATTCTTGACGAATGGAAATGGTGTTGCTTTTGGGGCCAATCCCATATATATAAGCCTAATACGTAGGTTTGACGAAAGATTATCTATGCTCGCCATGCTATCTTACACGTCTGAGTCTATTGCAAGCAAATTACAATTTGCTCTTTCTAGAGAGAAGTTTAAGGAGCTTCTTAATCTTATTCTGCCGAACTTAACTCGAAGTCCCGCAATAGAATTTGCTAACCACCTTTTATCAGAGAGAGTTCCGCTGGATAAGATTTCTTCAGATTCTGATGTTAGACGAAGACTGGAAAACGTAATCGCGCTCGTTAGCTAGACTACAGGGACGGCATCTACTTTTGAAGCCGTCCCTGTATTTAATCTCAACACTTACAAACAGATTCAAACCTCCGCGTACTCCTCCACCGGCGGGCACGAGCACACGAAGTTCCTGTCGCCGTACACGTTGTCCACCCTGTTCACGGCGGGCCAGTACTTCCAGGCTTTCTGCGCGGGCGTGGGGAAGGCGGCGGTCTCGCGGCTGTAGGCGCGCTCCCACTCCGGGCTCACGAGGTCTTCCTGCGTATGCGGCGCGTGCCTCAGCGGGCTGTCCTCGGCGGTCAGCAAGCCGTCTTCAACCTCCTGAATCTCGCGGCGGATGCCCAGCATGGCACCGATAAAGCGGTCGAGTTCGGCCTTGGGCTCGCTCTCGGTGGGCTCGATCATCAGGGTGCCGGGGACGGGAAAGCTCATGGTGGGGGCGTGGAAGCCGTAGTCCATCAACCGCTTCGCCACGTCCTCCTCGGTGATGCCCGTGGCGCCCTTCAGCGGGCGAAGGTCGAGGATGCACTCGTGCGCCACCCGCCCGTTCATGCCCGTGTACAGGACGGGGTACGCGCCACTCAGCTTCCTGGCGATGTAGTTGGCGTTCAGCAGCGCGACCTGGGTGGCCTTCCTCAGCCCGGCGGGCCCCAGCAGCCGGATGTACAGGTACGAGATGGGCAGGATGCTCGCGCTGCCGTAAGGCGCGGCGCTGACGGCCCCAGTGCGGCTCTCGCCCACGCTGCGGTTCGGCAGGAACGGCGCGAGGTGCGCCTTGACCCCAATGGGCCCCATGCCCGGCCCGCCGCCGCCGTGCGGGATGGCGAAGGTCTTGTGCAGGTTGAGGTGCGACACGTCCGAGCCGATCAGCCCCGGCTTGGCGAGGCCGACCATCGCGTTCATGTTCGCCCCGTCCAGGTACACCTGCCCGCCGTGCGCGTGGATCAGCTCGCAGACCTCCGTGACGTATTCCTCGTAGACGCCGTGCGTGCTGGGGTAGGTGATCATCAGGGCGCCCAGCCGCTCGCTGTGCTGTTCCGCCTTCGCCCGCAGGTCGTCCAGGTCGATGTTGCCGCTCGCGTCGGTCTTCACCACCACAACCTGCATCCCCAGCATGGCGGCGCTGGCGGGGTTGGTGCCGTGCGCGGAGGCGGGGATCAGGCAGACGGTGCGGTGTGCTTCTCCCCGGCTCTCGTGGTACTTGCGGATGGTCAGCAGCCCCGCGTACTCGCCCTGCGCGCCGCTGTTGGGCTGGAGGCTCACGGCGTCGTACCCGGTGATGTCGGCCAGCCACGCCTCCAGCTCGGCGAGCATCTGCGCGTAACCCTGCGTCTGGTCGGCGGGCGCGAAGGGGTGCAGGTTGGCGAACTCGGGCCAGGAGACGGGCTGCATCTCCGCCGAGGCGTTCAGCTTCATCGTGCAGGAGCCCAGCGGGATCATGCCGTGGACGAGGCTGTAATCCTTGTTCTCCAGCCCCTTGAGGTACCGCAGCATGGCCGACTCGCTGTGGTGCGTGTTGAAGACCGGGTGCGTGAGGTAGGACGAGGTGCGCTTGAGGTCCGAGGGGATGCCGTCGCCGCCCTTGTACTGATAATCCGACAAAACTTTAAACTCTTGCCCTGTCTCGCAATTGAATCGAGTCTCAGCGATAACCTCGATCAGGTCCTCTACATCTTCGGGAGTCGTGGTCTCGTCAAGACTGACGCTGATTCGACCATCGTTCCCATAGCGAAGGTTGATGCCCTTAGCTTCGGCCCGTGCTCGGATTGAGTCGGCGTCTACTCCGAAGGTCAATGTGTCGAAGAAGGTGTCATTGAGGGGAACAATGTTCGATTCAACCAAGAAGCGTTCGAGAATCCCCGTCAGCCTATGCACCCGCTCCGCAATCGTCCGAATCCCCTCCGGCCCGTGGTACACGGCATAGGCGGCGGCCATGTTCGCCAACAGCGCCTGCGCCGTGCAGATGTTGGAGGTCGCCTTCTCGCGGCGGATGTGCTGCTCGCGGGTCTGCATCGCCATCCGCAGGGCGGTCTTGCCACGGGCATCCTTGCTGACGCCGATCACGCGGCCCGGCATGGACCGCTGGTACTCGCTGCGGCAGGCCAGGAACGCCGCGTGCGGCCCGCCGAAGCCCATCGGCACCCCGAACCGCTGGGCGCTGCCGACCACGATGTCCGCCCCCTGCTCACCCGGCGGCTTGATGAGCGCGCAGGCCAGCAGGTCGGTCGCCACGATAAAGGCGCCCTGGGCCGCGTGAACCTTCTCGGCGATGGGGGAGAGGTCGCGCAGGTCGCCGTAGGTCCCCGGGTACTGCACGAGCGCCCCGAACGTCCCTTCCGGCAGGTCGCCGCTGGGGTCGCCCACCACGACCTCGTACCCGAAATACTCGGCGCGGGTGCGGATCACGTCGAGGGTCTGGGGGTGAACGTCGTGCGCCACGAAGAAGACGTTGCCCTTGCTCTTGGCCTGTCCCCCCTTGTATTGGCGCTGTGCCAGCGTCATTGCCTCGGCGGCAGCGGTGGCCTCGTCCAGCAAAGAAGCGTTGGAGACGGGCATCCCCGTCAGGTCCATCACGGTCTGCTGGAAGTTGAGCAGCATCTCCAGGCGGCCCTGCGAAATCTCGGCCTGGTAGGGCGTGTAGGCGGTGTACCAGCCGGGGTTTTCGAGGATGTTGCGCCCAATCACGGCGGGCACGTTCGTCCCGTAGTACCCCATGCCGATGTACGAGCGGAAGACCTTGTTCTTGGAGGCGACGGCCTTCAGGTCGGCGAGGGCCTGCGCTTCCGTCACGGGCCCGCCCACCTTCAGCTCACCCGTGAAGCGGATGGACTCGGGCAGCGTCGTCTCGGTCAGTTCGTCCAGGCTGGAGACGCCGAGTTCGGCCAGCATCTCGGCCTGCTCGGCCTCGGTGGGGCCGATGTGGCGGGAGGTGAAGTCGTCGGTCTGGAGGAGGTCGGTCAGGGGGCGCATGGGGGCTCCTTGGGGGCGGTAGGGCTGGTCACACGCCCCCTCACCCCGGCCCTCTCCCGCAATGGGCGAGGGAGAAAAGATGTTTTGCTCCCCTCTCCCCCTGCGGGACTGGCACAGCTCCGAAGGAGAGAGGGGCTGGGGGAGAGGGGGCGACCGCGCAACCGTTCCCGCCCTCTGCCCCCCTTACTGCGCGCTCTGGGCGTATTCTTCGGCGCTCAGCAGGTCGTCGGCGGGTTCGGGGTTCTCGATGCGGAAGAGCCAGCCGTCCGCGTAGGGACCGCTGTTGATGAGTTCGGGGCTGTCCCTCAGGGCGTCGTTGACGGCAGTGATCGTGCCGCTTGCCGGGGCGTAGATGTCGGAGGCGGTCTTCACGCTCTCGACCACCGCGACCGACTCGCCCGCCGTCACGGCGCGGCCCACCTCGGGCAGTTCGACGTACACCACGTCGCCGAGCTGGTCCTGCGCGAAGTCGGAGATGCCGACGGTGCCGTCGGCCCCTAGCCACTCGTGGGTTTTGGCGTACTTCAGTTCGGTGGGCGTCTGCATGGGGGGCATTGTCCTCGATTCGGGGCCGGGATGTGTAGCCGGAGGGTAGATCGTGCGGGGGCGTGAATTCCGTCTCAGGGTCCACGTTCTACGCGCGGCGGTAAAAGGGCAACTCCACCCGCCGCGCCGGGTGAGCTTTGCCCCGCACCTCCACCTCGTAGGCGTCGGCGGTGCTGGCGTCCCCGCGCACCAAGGCCAGAGCGATGGGGTGGCCGAGGGTCGGGCTGCTCGTGCCGCTGGTGACGTGTCCCACGGGCTCGCCGTTCAGGAGGACCGGGTAGCCCTCGCGGACGGGCACCCGTTCCAGGGCGAGGCCGATCAGGCGGACGGGCGGCGCGAGGCTGATGTGCTCGCGGCCCACGTGCGCCTTGTCTTTCACGACCCAGGAGTACGTGCTGGCGAGGGGGTGGATGTCGTCGGCGAACTCGTGGCCGTAGAGGGGAAAGCCCGCCTCCAGCCGCAGGGTGTCGCGGGCACCCAGCCCCGCCGGGGTGAAGCCGACGGCGAGCAGCTTGTCCCAGATCGTCTCCGCCTCGCTGGCGTCGGTGAAGATCTCGAAGCCGTCCTCGCCCGTGTACCCGGTGCGGGCGAGGTGCACGTCGAAGCCGAAGAGTTGGGCCGGGAAGTAGGCGTTCTTCTTCTTCGCGGCGAGGTCCACGCTGATGTGCGGTTGCAGCAGCGCCTCCGCCTGCGGCCCCTGCACGGCGAGGAGGCCCCAGCGGTCGCTCTCGTCGGCGAGCTGCACGTCGTAGCCCGCCGCCTGGCGCTCCAGGTGCGCCCAGTCCTTGCCGATGTTCGACGCATTCACCACCAGCAGGAACTCCTGCTCCCCGACCCGGTAGATGTAGATGTCGTCCACCAGCCCGCCCGTCTCGTTCGGCAACCAGTTGTACTGGGCGCGACCGGGTTTGAGCTTCGTGACGTCATTGGTGGTGACGTGCTGGAGGAACCGTTCGGCATCGGGCCCGGAGACGCGGAACTCGCCCATGTGCGACACGTCGAACACGCCCGCGCGACTTCTCACCGCGTCGTGCTCGGCCTTGACGCCCGCGTACTGCACGGGCATCTCCCACCCGCCAAAAGGGACCATCCGGGCACCCGCGCGCAGGTGGGCGGCGTGCAGGGGCGTCCGCTTCAACGCTGTCTCGGTGGCCTGGGTCACGCCTGAACTGTACTGGAAAAGGAGCCCACCGCGTCCGGTGGGGCTGGACGCCGGGCGAGGTAAGCTGGCCTATGGTCGAGGCTGAAAGTGCGCTCCTGCAAGGCTTTTCGCGGGTGCGAGACGGCGTGCTGAGGCGCCGTGGTTAACTCGCCGTCTTTCCTCCTCGGTCTCCTGGCGCCGCCCGACTTCTCGGCCCGGGTCGAGGAGTTTCGCGCCGGGTTGAAGGTGCGAGAAAGCGCCCCACACGTCACCGTCAAAGCCCGGAGCGGCCTGAGCCCCGACCGGTCCTGGGCAGACTCCGCGCGGGGGGCGGTGGCGGCCCACCCACGCGTCACCCTGAGCATCGAGGGTGCGCGGACGTTTCCGAACCGCAGCGCCGTCTACCTGCGGGTTCACTCGCCGGATGCGGTCGCCCTGCACCTCCGGCTCCTCGACGCCCTGCGCCCGGCCCACCGTTTCGGCTACGAGGGACCGCACATGACGCCCCACCTCACCCTCGTGCTGAGGCGGCGCGGGGTGGACGTGTCCGCCGCGTTGCAGGAGGCTCAGGCGACCTTCGCCGACCTGGACAAGGCGCCCCTCACCTTCACCGCCCGGGAGGTGTGGCTGATGCGCAAGCCCGGACCCGGTGGGCTGTACGTGCCGTTGGAGGCTTGGCCGCTCCTGGATTAACCCTGCGCGTGCAACTCCCTCCATTCGCGGAAGGTCACTGGGAACAGGGGCTCGGCCAGCTCCGCCATCGCCCGCGCGAAGAGACGGGTCTCGTACTGTGCACCCTCGTGGTCCCGCAGTTCGAGGAAATGCAGGAGGGAGCGGACGTTGAAGGTGTAATACGATTCGGTATAGAGCGACACGGGCAAGACTCCGCGCGCCTGCTCCCGTGTTACGCCCAGACGCAGCAAGGCCTGATAGGCGGCGTAAGCATTTCTCCACGCCTCTGCCCAAATCTGCGCTGCCGCTTCCTGATCGAGCGTGCCGTCGTCCTCGACCGACGCCTGACGGTTGCTGGGCGCCTGCTTGCGAAAAGAGGGGGGCGTGAAATTGCGTTCCTGCAATTCTACGTAACGACCGGAAACTTCATTCTTACTGTTGTGAACCACGATGCCGTTGGCAACGAAGTTATGCCAATCACCATCTACTTCCAGGTCGTATGTGGGCTGGATGCCCAGGTAGTCCACTTTCACGACCTTCACGGGGTGAGCCTTAAGTTTCCTCCCTCTTGGTTTTGGGCGTTCACCTGAGATTACAGCGTCCGGATTAAAGCGCTGGGCGAACGCCATCTCGTTTTCCTGAGAGCGGTGGATATCCCGGTGGCAGGCGCCGCAAATCGTCACGAGGTTGTTGAACGTCAGGGCTAGGGAGCGGTCGGCCCACACAGGAACAATGTGATGGGCGTGCAGTTCGAGTTTGCGCTCACCGCAGTTCTGACAGGTAAAGTCAAATTTTTCGTGGACTCGTCTGGACTGCTCCCAGGTCCAGCGGTTGATGTTTGCTCGCTCGCTGCTCACTCCGCCTTTCCAGAAATTACTGCGTTCCCCACTCCGGGCGGCACGGATGGCAGCACGATGTTCCTCCGTGAAAACACGTGGTGCGCGGTAGCCACCTTTGCCCTTGTTCCAGGGTGTGAAACCCTCGGGAAAGCGGGTCTCTTCCGGCAAGAATTGCAAACCGTGGATTTTAAGCCACTTACGCACAGTGTGGTAGCTACAACCCGCCTCGTCGGCGATCTGCTGAACGCCCTTGCCCTGGGCGCGCTGCTCAGCCAACCACCCACGGTCACGGTAGACTTCCAGGCCGTTGACCATGAAAAACGCCTCGCGGCTCATCACAGCCGTCTGTCCATGAATCTCCAATCCCAGGGCCTCGGCCATTGTCTGCCACCCCTGGGATGTGATCACTCGGTGATGAGGCGTCATGGTCAGTGCCTTGCCGTCGGCCAGCGTCACCCGGTAAACGGGCTGCTCTCCCTGATACATCACGTCGGCGATATGACCCGAGGTGAAAAGCCCAGTGTTTTCGTTCAACACCCGCAGACGCATTTTCTGAAGACGTTTCTTGCTGCTCCGGTGGCCCATGACATTGCCCCGGGTGTACCGCTGGACGGTGTTACGAGACAGCCCCGATTCTTTGACAGCTTTCGCCATTGCGCCATACCGTCCGCCTTCTTCCTTCAGCACACGTAAGGCAGTGGTGACTCGCTCAGGTGAAGCAGTCATGGCATGTGCTTCTCCCTCGGTCCACATTCTATACAGCTCCGCCATCGTTTTCTTGAGTCTTGGCTGTGCTTCGCCGTTGATGTTGACGAATGAAACCACAGTATCACCGGTCAGGCAGGTTCCAACCCGGTGCCTAACCATCTGCCTGTCCACAAAAATAGGGCATACCACTTTAAAAGTAATCAGGTTATGCTCGAAAGGGCTGCCGTGATGATGCGTCAACAGGTATCGAATAAGTTTTTCGTCACGCGAGTTCAAAGGCGCGTCGTTGTCTCCACCGAAGCTTACCCTGGCGGCATTGACGATCATTTTATCGTCGCCCACCACTTGAACGAGGCTGACGCTGCCTATACCGTCGCCGAGCGGATAAAGCGTGACAGGGTTGGAGGTAGAGACGGTCATCCCCGCCAGCTTAACGCCCATCCTGCGGGCCTGGATGGGAGCCGTCCAGGCGAACCGCTTGGAGGTCAGCGGCGCCGTTCACGCGCGGCCATCCGCTCGCTCTGGGGCCCGTCCCGTCGGCTCAGCAGCAGCAGGGAGAGGACGATCATGAGGGCGGCGAGCGCAAGGTCCATGCGGCAGGGTGCTTTTTGCCGTGTGACACGGGCGTGACCCGGGAGGACACGTCGGGCGCTCAGGCCAGGTTCTCCGACCCCAGCCCCACCTCTCTCAGCACCGCCCCGAACTGTTCCGGCGTGACGGGCAGGACGCTCAGGCGCGTGCCCCTGCGCAGGAGCGGCGAGTCCCGCCACTCGGGCAGGGTGCGCAGGGTGTCGAGGGTCACGACCCCGGCAAAGGCGAGCGCGGGCTCCACGTCCACCATGCTCCAGCGCGGGTTGTCGGGGCTCGATTTGGGGTCGAAGTAGGGGCTTCCCGGGTCGAATTGCAGATTGTCCGGGTACGCCTCCCGCACCACCCGCGCGACGCCCGCCACGCCGGTCGGTTTTGCCCCCGAGTGGTAGAAGAGGCAGAGGTCGCCGGGGCGCATCTGGCGCAGGAAGTTGCGGGCCTGGTAGTTTCGCACGCCGTTCCAGGGCTCGCGGCCTGCCCGCACGAGGTCGGCAAAACCGAAGACGGCGGGTTCGGACTTCAGGAGCCAGCGGCGCCGCTGTGAGAGGGGCATCGGCAAGAGGGTAACGCCGCGTACCCACCTTCCGTGCCTTCCCGCACCCTGTCCCCGGCGGGGGCGCTCTACCATGCTCGTGTGCGCCCCCTGCCCTGGCTTCCCGTGCTGCTGCTGCTCGCGCTGGCGGCCTACCTGCTGCCGGAACGCCTGAGCCTGCCGGGGGCCGGGACTTCCGCGCCGCCCACCCCGCCCGCCGTCTCGCAGACGCTGCCGAACGCCTTGCCGCCCGAGACCCGCGCGCTGTTCGAGCGTTCGCGCCCGGCGACCGTGCAGGTCGAGAGCGTCGATCCCAGCACGCGCGAGGCGGGGCTGGGCACGGGCTTTTTCATCTCGCCGGACGGGCAGGTGCTCACCGCGTACCACGTGGTCTCCACCGGGCGGCTCTTCCAGATTCGGACCCTCTCGGGCCGCACCTACCGGGCTCGCCTGACGGCCTACGACGCGCAGGCGGACGTGGCCCTGCTGACGGTCCAGGGGCGCGGGCCCTTCCCGGTGCTCAATCTCGCCACCCGCCCGCCGCGCGTGGGGGAGACGGTGCTCGCCATCGGGAACAGCGGCGGGGGCTTCCTGCAACCGCGCCGGGGGCAACTGCTGCGGCTCTCCGCCCAGGCGGGGCGGGCCGACTTCCCGCAGGGCACGCTGGAGATGACCGCACCCCTCGCGCCCGGCGACAGCGGCGGCCCGGTCATCGACGGGAACGGGCAGGCCATCGGCGTGGTGAGCTACATCCGGCTCGACGAGAGCAACCAGACCCGCGCGAGCTACGCCGTGCCCGTCACCGAGGGCAACCAGCTCATCGAGGCCCTCAGGAGGGGCGAGCAGCGCGACGTGCCCGTCGTGGGGCTGTTTTTCGACCTCGCCCACAGCGGGTTCACGACCCCCGCCGGGGCCGTCGTGTCGCGGGTGGCGCGCGGCAGCCCCGCCGCCGCCGCCGGACTGCGGGGCTCGGCACTCGACGCCAACGGCAACCTCGCGGCCCTCGGCGACATCATCACCAACGTGAACGGCGCGCGCACCCGCAACGCCGACGAGGTGATCACCGCGATCCGCCGCGCGCAGATCGGCGACACCATCTCCCTGGGTTACGTCCGGGACGGTCAGGCGCGCGAGACGACGATCACCCTCGTCGCCCGGCGCAGCGTACCCGACCTGCGCGAGTAAGCCTGAAGGGAGACTAAGCGCGGCGGCGCGGTGCCGGGGTCCGTCGCCTCACACGCCCGTCTTACGTTGGACACATGTCACGCGCCTTCGTGAAAGAAGACGGCGGCGAGCGCTGGATGCCGCCCACCACGCCCCACGCCTACCGGGTCTTGTGGCAGGGCGTGGGCGGCCCCGAGGTCGTCCACGAGTCCGACGATCTCCTCGAAGCGCTGCGCTGGCTCTCCAGCCGCCCCCAGGGCGCCTTCGAGCTGCGCGACCACGCTGGGGCCCTGCTCGCCACGGCATAGCGGCTACCAGGTCCCCTCCAGCGTGACCCTCGCCGCCCCCGCCAGACTCTGCCCGGGGGCGAGCGTCCGCAGGTCCACGCCCCCCACCCCCCGTGCGGCGAGGTTGAAGGCGTCCGTCGCGTGCGAGACGGTCTCCAGGGCGAGGCTCCCGTCGGGCGCCGTGAAGACCACGAGGTGCGAGTACACGGAGTCGGCGGTGAGGATCAGCGACCGCTCCTCCCAGTCGAGCCGCGCCACGCCGTCCCAGGCGGTGTACACCCGGTCCACCCGCCGCTCGCCGACGGCGCGGCCCACGCGGTAGTCCTCCTCGGGCCGCACCGGGCGCGCGGGGCCCGTGGGCAGGCTGCGCTCGTCGGTGTCGTAGGTCAGCCCCGCGTCGAAGGTGAGCCGGGGGTCCTCCCCGTCCTGCCGCCGGGCGAAGTACGGGTGCAGGCCCAGCCCGGCGGGCATCTCGGAGGTGTCGGCGTTCGTCAGCGTCACGCTCAGGTCGAGGTGCGGGCCGTGGAGCAGGTACTCGGCGCGGGCGGTGAAGGCCCACGGCCAGTTCACGTCGGGGAAGGCCCGGCTGTCGAATTCACAGCGGAGGTGGCGGTCCGATACCCGGGTGACCTGCCACGGGCGGTTACGCACGTCGCCGTGCTGGGTGAGGCCGTCCTTGGTCGTCACGCGGAGCTGTATGTCCCGCCCGCCGAACGTGAAGCGCGCGTCCCGGATGCGGTTGGAATAGGGCAGCAGGGTGAAGCAAGCGCACTGGCTGCTCGTCTCCACGCCCCCCGGGTCCACCGTGCGCATCACCGGACGGCCCGAGGCGGCCCGCAGGTTCAGCACGCTCGCGCCGAGGTCGGGAAGGACCTCCAGGGTCAGCGCCGCGCTGGAGACGGTCTCGACCCGGTGGGTCATGCGCCGTTCCTCGCCCGCGCGGCCTCGTAGAGCAGGATGCCCGCGGCGACGGAGGCGTTGAGGCTCTGCACCCGGCCCCGGGTGGGGATGCTCACCAGGGCGTCGCACTTCTCGCGCACGAGGCGGCGCATCCCCTCGCCCTCCGCGCCGATCACCAGGGCGACCTTGCCGCGCAAGTCGGTGCGCGCGAGGTCCTGGGCCGCCTCACCCGCCGCGCCGTAGACCCACACGCCGCTCTCCTTGAGGCGGTCGATCAGGCGGGGCAGGTTCTTCGTCTGGGCGACGGGGAGGTAACTCGTGGCCCCCGCCGCCGCCTTGGCGACGACCGGGCTGAGCGGCGCGCTGCGGCGTTCCTCCACGACGACCCCGTGCGCGCCGAGCACCTCCGCCGAGCGGATGATCGCCCCGAAGTTGCGCGGATCGGTGATGCCGTCGAGCAGGACGATCAGCAGGTCTTCGCCGCGCGACTCGGCCCGGTCGAGGATGTCGTCCACCGTGGCCCACTCCAGGTCCTCGACCTCGGCGATCACGCCCTGGTGCCCGGTGGTCCCCGCGATCTGGTCGAGTTCGATGCGCGGGGCGAAGCGCACCCGCACGTCAAAGGTCTTGAGGTCGCGCACGAGGGCCTCCTCGACCCCGCGCGCCACGAGCACCTCCGTCACCCGCCCGTCCCGCAGGGCCTCCAGCACCGGATTGCGCCCATAAAGCAACATGGGCGCAGTCTAGCGGGCGGGGTCCGGTCTAGCGGCCCCGCAGCCACGCCCCGAACGCCTCGGGGTCCAGGGGAGGGCACACCGCGTGCCCCTGCACCGCGTCGCAGCCGAGGCCCCGCAGCAGCTCCAGCCCGGCGGCGCTCTCCACGCCCACCGCCGTGACCTGCCAGCCCAGGCGCCGGGCGAGGTCGAGGGTCGCCTCCACCAGGGTGACGCCGCGCGGGTCGCCCGGCAACCGGGCGGTGAGGTTGGGGTGCAGCTTGATTCCGGTCAGGGGGTGGCGGCTCAGGGCGCTCAGGCTGGTCGTGCCCTCGCCGAAGTCGTCCACCCACAGCCGCGCGCCGCGCTCCCGCAGAGCCTCGAGCAGGTCGAGCGTGCCCTCGCCGGGATCGAGGAGGCACCCCGCGCCCACCTCCACGTCGGGTGAGCCGTGCTCGGCGAGAAAGGGCAGCAGCTCTTCCAGGTCGGTCGGGCACCACTGGCCCCCCAGGCTGAGGTTCACGCTCAGGCGCAGCCCCGGGTGGGTCGCCCGCCACGCGCGGCCCTCCTCCACCGCCCGGCGCAGCACCCACCCGGCGAGGGGGGCCATCAGCCCGGCGCGGGCGGCGAGCGGCAGGACCTGGGCGGGGGGCAGCTCGCCCAGGGCGGGGTGCGTCCAGCGCAGCAGCGCCTCGGCGCCCGTCACCCGCCCGCTGGCGAGGTGCAGGGCGGGCTGGTAGTGCAGGGTCAGGCCCTCGCCCTCCCCGCTCAGGGCCTCCCGCAGCGCCTCCTCCAGCCGGAAGGGGTCGGCGACCTCCTCGCGCAGTCCGGGGCCGAAGGTGCTCGCCTGGGCGCGGCCCCGGCGGCGGGCGTGGGTGAGGGCCGTCTCCGCGTCCGCGAGGGCCGCGCCGTCGTCGCCCAGCCCGACCGGGGCCACCCCGAGTGCGAAGGTGAGGGGCACGGCCTGACGCCCGGCGCGCACCGGGGCCGTGAAGGCCGAGCGCAGGGCCGCCGTCAGCGCCCCCGCCGTCTCCGGGGGGCCCGAGTGCGGCAGGAAGAGGGCGAAGGCGTCGTCCCCGAGCCGCGCCGCCCGCCCGCCGCGCGCGTCGGCGAGGTCGCCCAGCCGCGCCGCCACCCCGATTAGGAGGTGGTCGCAGGCGGTGCGGCCCAGCGCGGCGTTCAGGGCCCCGAAACCGTCGAGGTCGAGGCACAGGGCGGTGCCGGGCGCCCCCTGCACGAGGGCCTCGCGCAGCCCGGCGCGGTTGAGCAGCCCGGTCAGGGGGTCGTGGCGGGCCCCGTGCCGCAGCCGCGCCTGGGCGTGTCGCAGCGCCGAGACGTCGCGCAGGGTGAGGAGCAGGCCGGGCCGCGCGCCGGGGGCCTCTCCCGGGAGGAGGGTGCCGCGCACCTCCAGGTGCCGCCCGCCGCCGTCGGGGCGCACGAGGAGAAGCTCGGTCTCCAGCGGGAGGGTCAGGCTCTCCGCGCGCAGGTCGGGAAAGGCGAGGGGGGCGCCCCCCGGGGTGTGCAGCCGCACCCCGAGGTCGGGGAGCGCCCGCGTGAGGGGCACGCCGAGCAGCCGGGAGCCCTCCAGCCCGAGGAGCTCCGCCGCCCGCTCGCTGACGAGCTGGGTGCGGCCCGCGGGGTCCACGAGCAGCGCCGCGTGGTCGCCGAGCGCGAGCAGGTGCGCCGCGGGGGCG
>NZ_PNOR01000049.1 GCF_002869765.1 Deinococcus planocerae
TGCACAACACAACGCGGGAGTAGCTCAGCTGGTAGAGCACTACCTTGCCAAGGTAGATGTCGCGAGTTCGAATCTCGTCTCCCGCTCCACCGTCCCCCCCACCCCCCGCGGTGGGGCTTTTTGTTGCGTCTGCGTGCAAGAAGCGGCTCAGGCGTGGGCGCGCCGTCCGCGTTTCTCGGCCTCGATGGCGCGTTGCAATTCGCCGATCTGGCGCAGGAGGGCCATCTGCTCGCCTGGGGAGGCTCCGGCGACCTGACGCTTGAGGAGATCGACCTCGGCCCGCAGGGAGTCGATGCTGATGCCGATCTGGATGTCGTCGACGGCGGCGGCGGCGTAGGCGTTGACTTTCTGCTCGTAGAGTTCGTTGGCGGTGCGCGAGATGGCGCCCGTGTCACGTCCCTCGAACATCAGGCGGATGAGGAGCTGCTCCTCGGGCTGACCGCGAAAGACCTCCAGGATGTCGTCGGGGCTGCGGGCGCCCTGCGCGGCGAGCATCACCCGGCGCACGGCCTCGTTGCGCCAGGGGGTCGTGCCGTCCAGCTTAGCGAGCAGGCTGGGGTCCACGAGAAGTTGCCGCAGCAGCGCGAGTTCGCGGTCCTCCTCGGCGCGCACCGCGCTCATGCCCGCGAGGTGGGTGTCGGTGAGGGTGCGGCGCTTGGCCTTGCTCCCGATCCATTCCAGCAGCGCCTCGGGCTTGATGCCCAGGCGGTGGCAGGCGATGGTCCGCATCTGCTCGGCGCCCTCGTCCAGGGGATCGAGATTCTGCATCCGGGGCAGCAGCGCCATCAGCACCCGGCGCCTGCCCTCCGACGTCTCCGTTCCGTGAGCCTCGACCGCCGCCTGCACACGGTACTGCACCTCGTCCAGTCCGCTGCTGAGGGCCGTTCTCAGGCCCTCCTCGTCCCCGGCGAACAGGGCGTCGGCGGGGTCCTTGCCGCTCGGCACGCTCGTGGCACGGACGCGGAACTTGGCCCCGAGCACCTGGTCGAGCCCCGCGAGGGTGGCCCGCAGCCCCGCCTCGTCGCGGTCGAACATCAGGGTGAGGCGGGTGGCCCCCAGCCGTTCGAGCAGCGTGGCGTGTTCGGCGGTCAGGGCCGTGCCCAGACTCGCCACCGCCCCCGTGAAGCCGTGCTGGTGCATGGCGATCACGTCCATGTACCCCTCCACCACGACGAGTTCGGCGCCCCCGCTCAGGCCCGCGCGGGCCTTGTCGAGGCCGTAGAGCAGTTCGCCCTTCTTGAAGACCTCGGTCTCCGGCGTGTTGAGGTACTTGGGCTTGCTGTCGTCGAGCACCCGCCCGCCGAAGCCCACCAGGCGGCCCAGGTGGTCGCGGATCGGGAACATCACCCGGCCCCGGAAGCGGTCGTACACCCGCCCCGACTCGGGGTTCTCGGTGAGCAGGCCCGCCTCCAGCAGTTGCCGCTCGGACAGGCCCCGGCTGCGGGCCCGCCCCAGCAGACCGTCCCAGCCCTCCGGCGCGTAGCCCAATTCGAAGGCTTCGGTGGTCGCGTCACTCAGGCCGCGGCGGCGCAGGTAGTCGAGCGCGGGGCCACCCAGGTGCTCGCGGAAGTACCCCAGCGCGAAGGCATTCACCTCGTACAGGTCGCGGTTTCCGCGCTCGCCGTACTTCGCCTCGACCTGCACCCCCGCCTTCTCCGCGAGTTTGCGCAGGGCGTCGCCGAAACTCAGGTTCTCGGCCCGCTGCACGAAGCTGAACAAGTCACCGCCCGCCTTGCAGCCGAAGCAATAGAAGTAGCCCTGCTCGGTGTCGACCTGAAACGAGGGGCTCTTCTCCTTGTGAAAGGGACACAGGCCCTTGAGGCGGCCCTTCCCGGCGGGGGAGAGGCGCACGTACTCACCGACCACCTCCGCGATGTTCAGCCGTGACCGAACATCCTCCTTGGTTCCCACGTGGCGCCTCACCCCCTCTCACACGTTCCCGAACACGGCAACGGAAGACCTCCAGTGTACCCGTCCGCCCGCCCGCCGCAAAGTTTCCGAACGGTCGGACAGGAACGGCTCAGGTCAACCGGGGCCACTCAACCGTGCCCGTGAGGGGCGCGTGGTCGCTGAGCCTCACCGTGCGGTCCACCCGCAGGTCCCGGACGGTCACGCCCGCGGCGAGGAGGTAGTCGATGCGCCAGCCCACGTCGTTGTGGAAGGCGTTCGCGCGGTTACTCCACCACGTGTATTCGGCCCGCTCGCCGAGGTGGGCGCGGTGGGTGTCGGTCAGGCCGGAGGCGAGGTGGGCCGTCATCCACTCGCGCTCGTGGGGCAGGAAGCCGCTGTTTCCCTGATTCGACCGCCAGTTCTTGAGGTCGACCTCACGGTGCGCGACGTTGTAGTCGCCGCCGATGACGAGGGGCAGGCCCTCCGCCAGGGTCGCCGCCGCCCACGCGTGGTAGTCGGCGAGCACGCGGTCCTTGAAGTCCTGACGCCCCTGGCTGCTGCTGCCGCTCGGCAGGTAGACGCTGGCGAAGCGCACGCCCGCCACGACGGCGCTGATCACCCGGCCCTCGTCGTCCATCTCGGGGTGGTTCATGCCGACCCGCACGTCGGCGAGGGGATGCAGGCTGAGCAGGGCCACTCCGCTGTACCCGGCCCGGCGGGCGGGAAACCACGCGCCCCCGTAGCCCAGGTCGGCGAGGGCCTGCGGCATGGGGTCGGCGCGGACCTCTTGCAGCAGGAGCACGTCGGGCCGCTCGCGCGCGGCCCAGTCCCTGAATCCCTTGCGGAGGGCGCTGCGCAGCCCGTTGACGTTCAGGGTGGTGACCTTCAGGACGGGCGGGGAGGCAGACATCGGCGGGAGCATAACGGGCCGGGCGGGGACGGGCAAGCCGCCTCTCAGAAACTCGCGTGCCCAGGGCGGCGGGCATCGGGTACGCTGGGGGTGTTATGCCCGAGATCAAATTCCGCAACGAGCAGGACGGCAGCGAGTTCGAGATGACCCACCCGAAGGCCGCCCGCGTCCTTGCCGACGTGCAGACCTGGGCTCAGCGCAACGCGTACGAACACGTCGTTTTCTGGCGCGACGCCGAGGACGCCCACAAGCTCTGGGTGCAGCTCGGCGAACACCGCCTGAACTACTGGATTCACGACTCCACCTTCACCGAAGGCAAGCACGAGACCGTCGAGATGCAGCTCGACTACGCCCGGGGCGCCCAGCGCCGCAGCGCCGCCGGGTACGAGAAGTTCGACCGATAGACGGTCTTCCTCGCGTTCCCGCCGTGCCCCGTCAGAAGCGCGCGGCGTAGAGCGCGAGATGCAGCGTGTCGTGGATGAGGCAACCTGTCTGCGGCGCGTCGTCCTGTGGGCTCGGGGTTGGCAAAATTGCACCCTCCGCCCTCAGCGTCACGGGCAGCCGAGCGTCGAGGCGCAGGGCGACCCATCCGGCCCGGACAACCGCCTCCCGCAACGCCGCCTCCGGCCCCGTCCCACCGGGCGGGTGTCCCAGAGCCTGCCGAGTTTCGCGCAAGTGATCCCCGCCGTGGGAGGCGAGCACCACCCACCCCCCCGGTCTGACCACCCGGCGGGCTTCGGCCAAAGCCGCCCCGGCGTCCGGCAGGTGACGCAGCACCCGCACGAAAGTCACCACGTCGAACGCCCCGTCCGAGAAGGGGAGCGCGTGCGCCACTCCCACCCGCACCTCCGGGCTGCCCGGCTCGGGGTCCACCCCGACGTGACGGCCAGCGTGTCCCCTTGCCCGCAACGCTTGGAGCAGCCGCCCGTCTCCAATGCCCACATCCAAAACGTCGGCCTCCGCCGGAAGATTCAGCAGGCCGAGCAGGGAGTCGAAGGGCCACTCCACCCCGGCGAGCCGCGAGAGCAGCGCATCCCGCTCCACAAGCCGCGCGCTTTTACCCAGGGTGTACCTTCCCTCCATCTTCGTCATACCGGCGATTTAAGCGGCCTTCAGAAGGCGGCGAGCGTTACTTTTCGGGCCGGGGACCCGCATCAGAGTCAGGGTTAGTTCGGGCAGGGCATCCCCAGCCCCACCGCCCTGTCCGGCCTCGTCGGTTTCCCATCTTTTCGGTTCTCGCAGAAAGAGGTCTCGCATGAAACTCTCGAACATCATGTACATCCTCGGCTTCGCCTCGATCCTCGCGTCGGCGGCCAACTTCGTCTCCGGCAACACCAAGAGCAGCTCCAAGGAGGAGAGCGAGAAGGAGCGTGACGCCCTGTTCGTCGGCTTCTGGCCCCCCACGTTCTTCATCCTGGGCAAGATCATCGAGGACCGCGAGAACGCGGGCAAGAACATCATCACGGGCTGAAGCTCAATCCAGCGAGGAAGGGACGTGGCACAGGCGCCGCGTCCCTTCTCTTTGGCCGTCTGCCTCTCCCTACACTTCCAGGCGCGTCCTCAGGAAGTTCGTCATCACCGCGCCCCGCTTGTAGAACGGGTTGTCCATGATCTTCACATAGAGGGGCACGGTCGTCTTGGGTCCGTGGATCACCGTCTCTTCGAGCGCGCGCCGCATTCGCAAGATCGCCTGCTCTCGGTTCTCGTGCCACACGATCAATTTGCCGATCAAGGAGTCGTAGTGGGGCGGGATCACGTAGCCGCTGTAGGCGTGGGAATCGACCCGCACGCCGGGGCCGCCCGCGAAGTGGATGTCCTCGATCTTCCCCGCCGCCGGGCGGAAGTCCTTGTCGGGGTCTTCGGCGTTGATGCGGCACTCGATGGCGTGGCCGCGCAGTCGCACGTCCTCCTGCCGCAGGTGCAGCCCCTCGCCCGCCGCGACCTGGAGTTGCAGCCGCACGAAGTCGAGCCCCGAGATTTCCTCCGAGACGCAGTGCTCGACCTGGATGCGGGTGTTCATCTCCATGAAGTAGTAATTGCCGTCGCGGTCCACGATGAATTCGAGGGTGCCCGCCCCGGCGTAGTTCACGTGCCGCGCCAGCCGCACGCCCGCGTCCAGAATCTCCTGCCGCAGCGACTCCGGCAATGTACTGGGCGCCTCCTCGATCAGCTTCTGGTTGCGGCGCTGGATCGAGCAGTCGCGCTCGCCGATGTGGATGACGTGGCCCTGCCCGTCGCCCATGACCTGCACCTCGACGTGGCGGAATTCCTCCAGGAACTTCTCCATGATGATCGCGGGGTCCCCGAAGTACAGCCGCGCCTCCTCCTGCGCCTGCCCGAAGGCCCCTCTCAACTCCTCCTGGGTCCGCACGACCTTCTGCCCGCGCCCGCCGCCGCCCGCCGACGCCTTGAGCAGCACCGGGTAGCCGATCTGCTTGGCGGCGAGCAGGGCCGCGTCCACGTCGTCGAGCACGCCCGTCCCAGGCACGACGGGCACGTTGGACTGCGCCGCGATCTCGCGCCCGCCCGCCTTGGAGCCCAGCGCGCGCATCGACTCCGGCGTCGGCCCGATGAAGACGATGCCGTGCTCGCGGCACATCTCGGCGAAGTCGGGGTTCTCGGCCATGAAGCCGTAGCCGGGGTGGATCGCCTCGGCGCCCGTCATCATCGCCGCCGAGAGGATGTTGGGGATGTTGAGGTAGGAGGCGTTCGACGCGGGCGGCCCCACGCACACGGCCTCGTCGGCGATGAGGACCGGCAGGCTCTTCTCGTCGGCGGTGGAGTGGACCACGACCGTCTTCACGCCCATCTCGCGCGCGGTGCGGATCACGCGCAGGGCGATCTCGCCGCGGTTGGCGATCAGAATTTTCTTAAACATGGCTTTCGGACCTCCGCTTTCAGCCCTCAGCCCTCAGCCTTCTGCGGGTGCTTCAGCTTGCGCTGCTGACCGCTGCCGGCTGACGGCTGACCGCTCACTCGATGACGAACAGCGTCTGCCCGTACTCCACCGGCTCGGCGTTTTTCACCAGAATCTCGCGCACGGTGCCGCCGAGTTCGGCCTCGATCTCGTTCATCAGCTTCATCGCCTCGATGATGCACAGCACCTGTCCGGCCTGCACGGTGTCGCCGACCTTCACGAAGGCGGGCGCGTCCGGGCTGCTCGCCGCGTAGAAGGTGCCCACGATGGGGGCCTTGACGGGCGTTCCCGCGCTGCGGGCGGGGGTGCTGGGGGCCGGGGCGGCGGGCTCGGGGGTCGGCGCGGCAACCGGGGCAGGCGTCTGAGCCGAGGCCGGTGGGATCGCCGGGGCGCTCGTAGCCGCCGGAGCGGGCTGGGAGGCTGGGACCGGGGCAGACGGGGCGCCGCCGCCTAGGCCGCCGCTCGTCGCGGAAGTGCCGCCCCCCATCGCCACGGGGCCGCGCTTGAGGTCGAGCGTGTAGCTGCCGGTCTGGAGGCTGAACTCGCGCACGTCGGCGGCGCTCAGGGCGTCGAGGATTTTCTTGAGGTCGTCTGGATTCATGGTCCCTCCTGGTGTGAACTTGGAAAAGTCGCCCCCCATCATGACGCGGGCGGCGCGTCCCTGGGCGGTCACCCGCCGCTGAACAGTCGTGAGGCTGCACCGAGTCTAAGGGCCCGCGCCGCCTGGGCAAAGGAGAGTGCCGCCCCTGCTGACCGGCGGGCGGCACGTCGTCCAGCTTCTCTTACGCGCGGCTGAGGTACTCGCCCGTGCGGGTGTCGACCTTGACGTTGGTCTCCTGCTCGACGAAGAGGGGCACCTGCACGACGGCGCCCGTCTCCAGGGTGGCGGGCTTGGTGCCGCCCGAGACGGTGTCGCCGCGCACGCCGGGGTCGGTCTGCACGATCTTGAGGATCACCTGGTTGGGCAGCGTGATCTTGAGGGGCTTGTCGCCGTACATCTGGACCTCGACCTCGGTGTTCTCCTTCATGAACTTGGCGGCGTCGCCGATCAGGCGCCCGGGCAGATGCACCTGGTCGTAGGTCTCCAGGTCCATGAAGACGAAATCCTGGCCGTCTTTGTAGAGGTACTGCATGGTCTTGCCGTCCACGTAGATGTCCTGGAGCTTCTCGCCGGAGTTGAAGGTGCGGTCCACGATGGAGCCGCTTTCCATGTTGCGGAACTTGGTGACCACCTTGGCGCCGCCGCGCCCCATCTTGAGGTGGGAGTACTCCAGGCACTCCCACAACCCGCCGTCCATCTCCACCTTCGTGCCGTTGCGCAGTTCAGTCACGCTGATCATGTCGCTGTGTCTCCTTGCTTGAGCCGGGGCGCGTGTCTCCCCCGGAAAGATCAGGAGGCCGCGCCGCGTCGGCAACAGGCAGGATTCTAGCAGATGGACCCGGAACCTTTAGAAGCGGATGCGCCACCCAACGTCGCCGTCTCGTGTCACGTATTCTTGCGGCACCTGAACACTCAGGGCGTCGCTGATCAGCCGCCACGTCCCGGCTTCGAGCGTGGGGACGAGGTTGCCGCGACCTCCAGGGCCGTCACCGTGAGCGGTCCCGGACCCCGTGCGAGTGCCTGCCCGCCCAGCACTTCCACCAGCACCTCCAATTCCACACCCGGCCCCGCCAGGCGCACGTAACGGGTGTGGAGCAGAGAACCGCAGGGGAGAACGTGCAGGTTGAGGGGGTCGAAGCCCACGACCCGCAGGGCAACCTGGGTCTCGATGGACAGGCGTGGTCCTGGCAGCCTTCGGAAGGCGTCCAGTCGCGCCACCGACCGCGCCTCGGTCTCCCGTGCAGCGAGCCTTGCCGCCTCCACGAGCTCCGGGGTAGGGGAGGGAAGGGGCGCCGTGCCCAGCCGAGCCCGCAACAGTTCATCGAGTGGGCTGCCCGCCGTCACCTCCGCCTGCCACCCGTCTTCCCCCCGCGAGAGCAGGTGGGCGAGCGCCGCGCCGCTGCGGTAGGCCCACTCGCGCACGTCGGCCCCGGCGTCAGCCCCGCCGCCGAGCCGGGGCAGCTCCTCCAGAAAGCGGGTCTCCACGAAGTGCGCCAGCCCCTCCAGCGTCTCCATCCGCCGCTCGAACCGCACGTGTTCGGGCCAGAGCTGCCGGAACCGCTCCGTCCGCCACGCGAGCGCCTCCCGCGCCGCGTCCTCCCAACCGTGCGACGACCCAAGGGCCGCCGACAGGGCCCGCGCCTCCTCGGCCCGGGCGTGGGCGACCGCCGGGTTCGTGCGGGGGGAGGTGAGGGCGTCGAGTTCGTTCGCCTCACAGGCTGGGGAGGGGTAGGCCTGCTGATGGACGTGGAACCCCTCGTGGACGAGCAGGGCCGCGAGGCGCCCCGGGTCCAGCCCGGTCAGGCCCTCCGCGAGAACGCCCGCCGCGACGGGGCCGCCAGGCAGGGTGACGGACGTGTTGGCGGTGAGGGCGGGGTGGCGGCCCGGCCACACCCAGCCTCCTTCCCCCGCCTCCCAGCCCGGCTCCTGCGGCGCGGCCCCGCTCAGGTGCGTCACCTTGCCGCCGAAGATCAGAAGGGGAACACGGGCAGGATCGAACTCCGGCCAGAGGTTGGGCGGGGCAGACTGAAGCTCTCGCCTGACCTCGTTGAGCCAGGGCGGGGGGTGGAGGCCAGGCACGCCGTCAGGCTACCCTTTCCCGCGCTGGCCGGGATTTGCTACACTCCCAGGGTTGCTTGGCCCCCGCCCCGTTTCCCTGCGCAGCGCACGGACTTTCGGCGTGACCGAGGTGGCCTAAGACATTCGGAGGAAACCCCACATGGAACTGAGAGCCGTCCCCCGCAAGAGCCAGGAGAAGCTGGCCGAAGGCATGATCGCCGCCGTCGCCTACAACAAGGAGCACAACGTCTCCTTCGCCATCGACCGCAAGGCCTTCGACCGGGCTTTCCGCCAGCAGGGCACCACCGGCCTGTTCGACATCGCCATCGAGGGCGGCGAGACCTTTCCCGCGCTCGTGAAGACGGTGCAGATGGACAAGCGCCGCCGCCAGCCCATCCACGCCGACTTTTTCATGGTGACCTACGGCGAGCCCATCGAGGTCAGCGTGCCCGTGCACACGTCCGGCAAGAGCCGCGGTGAGACGATGGGCGGCCTGGTCGATGTCGTCGTCCACAACCTCGCGGTGATCGCGCCCGGCCCCCGGCGCATTCCGCAGGAGATCACGGTGGACGTGACCCGCCTCGAAATAGGCGACCACCTGACCGCCGCGCAGATTCGCCTGCCGCAGGGCGTCAAGCTCGCCGCCGCCGAGGACCTCGTGGTGATCAGCGTGCTGCCGCCCCGCCTCAGCGAGGAGGAGCTGGCCGCCGAGACCCAGGCCGCCCAGGTCGCCGGGCTGGTCGCTGCCGGAGAGCTCTCCGAGGAGGCCGCCGAGGCCGTGCTGGAGGGCGACGCCACCATCGAGGAAGCCCGCGCCGAGACCACGGGCGAGCCTGCGACCGACGAGGCCTCCGGGCCTGACGGCACCGTCCAGGAGCAGTAAACCGCGCCGAGGCCGGCAGACGAAGGAGGCGTCCGCTCCCGCGTGGGGTGGGCGCCTCCTTCGCTTGATCTGAGCCTCTACGCGCCCGGGGCCGGGTTGGCCCCTTGCGGCAGGGTGGGCCGGGGTGCGGGAACCTCCGCTTCCACCTCGCGCGGGGCGGGCCGATCCTTCGCCGCGCGGCCCCGCTCGAAGAGGTAGAAGGCGGCGGGCACGACGTAAAAGGTCATCAGAGCGGAGACGCTGATGCCCCCCACGATGATGATCGACAGGCTCTTGCCGAACTCGCTGGCGCCGCCCGTGTTCAGCAGGAGGGGAAGGCTGATCACCAGGATCGTCAGCGTGGTCATGATGATCGGGCGGAAGCGCAATCGACTCGCCTCGATGAGCGCCTCGCGCAGGGGCCGCTCCCCCATCTGCTCGACCACGAACTCCAGGTAGATGATCGCGTTCTTGGCCGACAGGCCGATGAGGAGCAGGAAGCCCAGCACCCCGAAGATGTCGAGCGTGCCGCCCACGAGGAAGATCATCCAGTACGCCCCGGCGACCGCGAAGGGCACCGGCAGCAGCAGATACAGCGGATAGCGGAACGAGTTGAACTGCGCCCCCATCACGAGGTACACCAGCAGCATCGAGATGGCGAAGGCCTGAAGGCCCAGGGCGCCGATCCGGTTGCCGAGCGCGAAAGCGCTGTTCCGGTCCGCCGTCCCCACCGACACGAGGTTGTCGATCACGCCCGCCTGCGTCAGCGCTGTGACGAGCTGGTCCTGAAGCTGGGCGCCCGTCAGCCCGCTCGCCGGATCGGGCTCGACCGAGAGGTCCAGGCTGTAGAGGCGGTTGGTGCGCTGCACGCTCGTCGGGGTGCTCGCCTGCACGATGCCGCCGAGCTGGCCGACCGTCACGCTGCTCCCGAGGGAGGGGCTGGAGATCGGCAAGGAGAGCAGCGACTGGTCGTCCTGGAGGTACCGGGGATCGAGCCCCACGGTGACCGGGTACGTCACCCCGCCGATCTCCACGTTGCCGCCGCTGCTGCCGCTGCCGTAGGTGGCGAGCGACTGCGCGACCGTGCTCGCCGTCAGGCCCGCCTGGGCGAGCAGGTTGGGATTGGGCACGAACTGGTTTTCCAGCGTGGTGTTGTCGAGGCTGCTGCTGGCGCTGAGCACGCCCTCGTTCTGCTCGATGACGTTCACGGCGGTCGCCGCCCGGCGCTTGAGGAGGTCGTAGTTGCTCGCCACCAGCGTCAGACTTTGAGCATTGCCCTGCCCACGGAAGCCGCCTCCGCTGAAGATGTTCGCCCGCACCTCGGGGTAGTCGCTGAACATGCCCCGCAGCGCCTGCTGGTAGGTCGCCGTCAGCGTCGCGCTGCCCTCGCGCTCCTCTTTCGGCTTGAGGGTGATGTTGAGGTTGGTGCCGTTCGGGGTCACCGACGCCTGCACCGTCTGCACCTCGGGCCGCGACAGGAAATAGCCTTCCATCCGGCTCACGAGTTCGTTGCGCGTGTTCAGCGACAGACCGCTGGGGAGCCGCAGCCCCGCGCGAAGGGTGCCCGAGTCCGTCGCGGGCGTGAACGTGAAGTTCATGCGCGGCACGACGAGCAGCACCGTGGCGACGAGGAAGGCGGCGGCGATCAGCAGCACGCCCACGCTGTTTCTCAGAGCACCGTCCAGGCTGCGCGCATAGCCTTCGCGCACGAACGAGAGCCCCCGGTCGGTGACGCCGTGCAGGGTGGTCGTCAGCGCCTCCAGCACGGCGAGCAGGATGCCCCAGAGGTAACGGACGACCATCAGCGCGACGGGAAGCAGCAGGAGGCCGAGGAGCAGGAGCCGGTTCTCCGCCCGCGTCCAGATCAAGACGGCGAGACCGGCGGCGAGCACCCAGAACCACCATGTTCGCACCGAGGCGAGGCCCCAGCGCACGGCCTGCGGCAGCCGGGCAAAGGCGCGCGGCACGTCCCGCCAGCCCAGCGGTTCGGCGTCGGGCGTGTACGCCATGCGGACGGTGAGGAAGAGCAGCGCTTCCAGCCACGAGAGCAGCACCGCCGCCGCGAGCCCCAGCGCGAACTGCCGCACGTACTCGCCGATGATGCCCCCCAGGAAGCTCACGGGAATCAGCACGGCGAGCAGCGACAGGGACGCCGCCGCGACCGCGCTGAAGACCTCCGACGCCCCGCGCAGCACCGACTCGACGCGGCCAAAGCCCATCACCCGGTAGCGCTCGACGTTCTCGGCCACCACGATGGAGTCGTCCACCACGATGCCGATGGCGACGATCAGGGCGAGCAGCGAGACCTGATTGAAGGTGAAGCCCAGCAGGCTGTAGAGGATGGGCGCGGCGGCGAGCGAGATCGGGATGGCGAGGATCACCGTGAAGGCGGTGTTCAGCCGCCCCAGGAACAGCAGCGTGACGACCGCGACGACGAGGCCCGTCACCCACAGCTCGTGGGTGGTGGACTCGATGCTCGACCGGATCGGGCCGGTCGTGTCGTTGCTGAAGGTGACCGTGTACCCGGCGGGCAGGTTGGTCCCCGAGACGAGGTCCTTCACCCCGTCCACGACCGCGACGGCGTTGCTCCCCGAAGTCTGCTGGATGGAGACGAGCACCACGGGCAGGCCGTTCACGCGGGTGACCCCGGTCGTGGTGGTGGCGTCGCGCACGCCCGCCACGTCCCCGACCCGCACGCCCCGCTCGGCGTCGAGGATGACGTTCGAGATGTCCTCCAGGCTGGTCAGCCGCGCGTTCGTCGTGTAGTTCAGGGTGTTGCCCTCACGCGTCACCGTGCCGATGGAGGAGCGCACGTTGCTGCCGCTGATCGCCGACGACACGTTCTGCGGATTCAGGCCGTAGGCGGCGAGCTTGTTGGGGTCGAGCAGCACCTCGATCTCGCGCTGCGACCCGCCGCTGAGTTCCACGTCCGCCACGCCCTCGACCCGCTGGAGGCTGGGGACGAGCTGATCTTCCACATAGTCGTACACGTCGGCCTGACTCGCCGCGGCGCCCGAGACGCCGAATTCGAGGATCGCCTGCGCGTTCGGGTTGAAGGTCCGGACGCTGGGGCTGCCCGCGTCGTCGGGAAGCTGCCGGGTAGCCCCCGACACCAGCGAGGCAACTTGGTTGGCGGTCGCGTTCTGGTCGGTGCCGTCCTCCAGTTGGAGGGTGACGCGGCTGCTGCCCGTGCTGCTCGTCGAGCTGATCGAGGTGACGTTGGGCACCTGCGCGACGGCGCTCTCGATGACCTGCGTGACCTCCTCGTCCACCGAGGTGGGGCTCGCGCCGGGGTAGGACGTGCTGACGTTGACGACGGGGATGTTCACGCTCGGCAGCAGGTCCACGCCCAGAGAGCGCGTCGCCACGACGCCGAAGACCACGACCGCGACGAAGATGCCGATGGCGAGGACGTACCGCGCGATCGAGAAGCCCACGATGGGGTTCACCCGGTCGAAGACCTTCTTGCCCACGTTCCGGATCACGGCGCACCTCCGGGGGGCGGGCCGCCCGCGCCGGGTCTCCCCTGGCCGTTCCGCTGCCCCCCGCCGCTCGCCGTCGTCACGCTCGCGCCGTCGAGCAGGCCGGTCGGCGGCTGGCTGATGACCTCGGCCCCCGCCTCGATCCCGCTCACCGCGGACTGGGTGCCCGCCTGTCCGAGGACCGTGACCTCCTGCTGCTGCGCCTTCCCGTCCTCAATCGTGAAGACGTAGGTCTGGTCGCCGTCCACCTGAAGCGCGGTGCTGGGCACGAGGACGCCCGTCGCCACCTTCGCGTTGTAGACCACCGAGCCCACCGTGCCGAGGGCGGGCGGGGTGGTCTCCACCAAGCGCGCGACGAGCGGCACGCTGCCATTCACGGGGGCGCCCGCGTTCTGCGACACCTTGAGCGGGTACTTCTGCCCCCCGACCACGAAGGTGAGCGCCGCGCCGACGGGCAGCGAGGAAGCCTCCGTGGCGGGCACGTTGACCGCCACCTGCCGCTGGCTGCTGACCAGGCTGAACGCCTCGCTGTTCGCCGGGAGATACTGCCCCTCGCTGACGTTCAGGGCGGTGACCTGCCCCGTGAAGGGCGCCGTGACGCGCACCGCCGCCGCCGCCTGCTGGGCCTGGTTGAGGGTGATCTGGGCACGCTGCACGGCGAGCCGGGCCTCCGCCAGCCCCTCCGTCTGGGCGCGGGTGTTCTCGGCGAGGTTGGCCTGCGCGGTGGTGAGGGTGGTGCGGGCGGCCTCCACCTGCGCGACCTGGTTGTTGACCTCCACCCGCGACGCCGCCCCGATGGCCGCGAGGCGCTGGAGGGCGTCGAGGTTCTGCTGGGCGTTGCTCAGGGTGGTTTGTGCCGCGTTCACCTGCTGCTGGAGCTGGGCGCGCTGGCTCTGCACCGTGTTCGTCTGGGTGCGAAGCTGGACCTGGGCCGTCTCCAGGGCGTTGCGCGCGCTCTCCACGCTGGTGTTGAGGTCGCTGTTGCTCAGCGAGATGACCGTCTGCCCGGCGTTCACCTGCCCGCCCACGTCCACGGCGATGCTCGTTACCGTGCCCGACGTGCGCGCCGACACCGTGACCGCCTGCGACGAGGCGACCGTGCCCGTTAGCCGCCGTTCGGTGCGGAGGGTGCCCGCTTGGACGGTCGTGGCCTGGACGGGGGTGACGACGCCGGTTCCACCGCCTGTGCTGCCTGCCGCCCGTCCCTGACCCGCGCCCCGGCTGCTGCTGGTGCCGGTGGCCGCGCCGGGGGTTCCAGCGGCGGCACTGCCCTGGCCTCCGGCGGCCCGCCCGACGCCTGCCTGTCCGCTTGTTCCGGTGCCCAGGGCTCCGGCTCCCTGTCCGGAGGCTCCCTGCCCCTGCCGGGATGCCCCGCCGCCACCGCTGCCCTGGGCGAAGCCTCCACCCGCGCTCGCCGCGCTGCTCGCGTCGTCCTGCCCCAGCCGGTAACCAACGTACCCGACCCCGCCGAGCAGGAGCGGCACGAGCAGCCACCCCCAGGGGAAGGAGCGGCGTTTCTGGTCGGTGGGAGTGGGCGGACGGCCCGGCGAGGAGGCAGGCAGACCCTCTGCGTCTTTCACTGGCCTCGATGCCTGATCCATGTAGGGTATGGAACCATCCTTTGACGAAGGAATGTCGAAGGGAAGTTACGCTTCTCGGTCACCTCGGCCACAGCAGAAGACGGCCAGGCCAGACGAAACGGCCCGCCCTCTTTTCGAGAACTTTTCATGGTGGGAGGTTGCCGTCTGCCGACTGCCGCTACCCTAGGGCATGGAGCCTGAACTCCTCGCCCTCCCCCTCGGTGGCCCCGTGCCCAACAGCGCCCTGCCCGCCCGGCTCTACCGCGCCGCCTTGAAAGGCCGCACGCCCGCGCAGATCGAGCACCACCTCGCCGACCGCGGCTGGACGAACGCCTGGCGAGACGGCATCTACCCCTTCCACCACTACCACTCCACCGCCCATGAGGTGCTGGTCATCGCGCGGGGACAGGCCCGAGTGACCCTCGGCGGCGAGGGCGGCCCGCAGGTGCAGGTGGGGGAGGGAGACGTGCTGGTGCTGCCCGCCGGAACCGGACACAGGAACGACGGTAGCAGCGCCGACCTGCTGGTGATCGGCGCCTATGCGGGGGGGCGGGAGTGGGACCTGTGCCGCCCGGAAGAGACGGATGTGGAGGAGGCGCGGGCGCGGATTGCGCGGGTGCCGGGGTGGGAGGGAGAGCCGGTGGACTGAGGCGTTATGTCTGAGACTGTGAATGACCTTCTGATGGACCTGCTCTCCCGCGATACGCACCGCGTCTGGTCGGCGGCTTGCGCGGTAAACGTCCTTCGAGACCCGCCAGCTCTGACAACCCTCGCCGAACACCTGCCCGAGATCGAGCGGGCGACAGAGGACCTGGGAGGCGGCCTCTTTCCCAACAACGAACGCTTACGCCAGGCGATCTACACCCTGCGGGCCCAGCGCGACGGCCTCTGCCGCTGCTGGCTCTACCCCGAATTCCTCACCTACGCTCCCCTCAAGGAGCAGGAGGCGGGCGACGTGACCGTGCTGTCCTCCGACCCGCCCGACTGGCACATGGACTACCACTGCCGTTGCGCCCACTGCGGCACGGAGTACAAGGTCGAGCAGCGAGAGGGGCACCTGACGTGGTGGAAGTGGCTCAAGCTCGGTGACGGAGCATCCTAGGCCGTCATGGAAGAGATCAGCGCAAGCGAGTTCTGGCAGTGGGCCTACTCGGATTTTCTGTCGAACGCCCTGCGGGGCGTTCTCGCGGAGTACATCGTGGCCCGGGCGGTGGGCTGCACGCACCGGCCACGTGTCGAGTGGGATGCCTACGACTTGAAGACCGATTCAGGACTGAGGATCGAGGTCAAGTCCGCCGCTTACCTGCAATCCTGGCAGCAGAAACGGCTGAGCCCTATCCGGTTCGACATAGGCATGAAAAGGGGCTGGGATGCTGAGGCAAATGTTGTCGCGCTGGAATCGTCACGCTCTGCCGATGTGTACGTCTTCTGCGTATTCGCCGCGCAGGAGAGGGAAACCGCTGACCCGCTGGAACTGAGCCAGTGGTTTTTTCTGGTTTGCTCTACAGAGCGACTGGCTCAGCGTTTTGGATGCCAAAAATCGGTTTCCCTCTCATCGCTGGAGGCCATGGGCCTTGAACGAGTGCCGTTCGAGGTGCTGCGTGCTCATGTCCAACTACAAGCGGCCAGCCCCTCCCCGGAAGCTGACCGCTGACGGCTGAGTGCTGACCGCTTCCCCTACGCCGCCCCCACCTTCTGGGCGATGATGCCCTCGATGTATTCCACCACGCTCTTCAGGGGCACGCGCGTCAGCACGTCCTCCAGGAAGGCGGTGACGAGCATCTTCTCGGCGAGTTCCTGGTGAATGCCGCGCGAGCGCAGGTAGAAGAGCTGCTCCCCATCGACGGGGCCGGTGGTCGAGCCGTGCGAGCAGCGCACGTCGTTGGCGTTGATCTCAAGCTGCGGCACCGAGTAGTTGCGCGCCTCGCTTGAGAGCATCAGCGTCCGGTGCTTCTGGTAGGCGTCCGTCTTCTGCGCCCCCAGGTCCACCTTGATCATGCCGCTGAACACGCCGACGCTTCTATCGTCGCCCACGCCCTTGTACAGCAGGTCGCTGTGCGCGTGCGGCGCGGCGTGGTGCTGCAAGGTGTAGTGGTCGAAGTGCTGGTCCTCGTTGGCGAAGTACAGCGCCAGCATCTCGGAGTCGGAGCCCTGCCCGCGCAGGTAGGACTGCATCTCGGTCCGGCTGAGCGTGCCGCCCATCGTGACGACGAGGCTGTTCAGGGTTGCGTCCCGGTGAACGTCGCCGCGCTGACGCTGGATGTGCGTCACACCCTTGCCCCAGTTCTGGATGGAGACGTAGCGGACCCGGGCGCCTTGCTTCACCACGAGTTCGACCGCGCCGATGGCGTAAGTGCCGGGCAGTTCCTCCGAGTCCTGCTCGTCGATGAAGGTGACCTGCGCGTTCTCCTCCGCCACGACAAGGGTGCGGGTGGCCGTGTAGGTGCCCGCCTCGCTCATGACGCGGAAGGACCCCAGCGGCAGCTCGACCTCCACCCCGCGCGGCACGTACACGAAGGCGCCGTTCGTCCACAGGGCCGCCGCCAGCGCGGAGAACTTGCCCTCGGAGGGATCGGGCGACTTGCTCGGCGTGGTGCCGGGCGCGGCGATGGTGGTGTCGTCGGGCACCTCGGCGGGCACCACGGAGTAGAGGTACTGTTGCACCTTGTCGGCGTGCTGCTCCACGGCAGTCTTCAGGTCGGTGAAGATGACGCCCTTCTGGGTCAGCTCGGCAGGCAGTTCGGTCGCGTACACCACGTCCGGGCCATCCAGCACGAGGAAGGCGCCCACGTCGGTGCGGCTCAGGCGTTCCCGCACGCTCGCCGGAAGCTGCGCCGTGTCGGTCGCGCGCTCACGCTTGGGGTGGGGGCGAAGCTGGTCAAAGTCCACTTCCACACGGGTGTACTTCCAGGCCTCGACCTGTTCGGTAGGCACGTCGAGAGTGTTGAACAGTTCGAGTGATTCACGCCGCTTGGAGGTCAGCCACTCGGGGCCGCCCACCTGGGTGAGGAGGTCTTGGGTGAAAGGTTGGGTCATGATTGCTCCTTGGAAAGTTCTTCGTTTCGCTGTTTCAGGCGCTCATGGAGTTCCTGGTCAGCCGTCTTGATTTTGTCGATCAGTGCCAGAGTGAAGGCCGCCAACTCGTGCTTCTCCAATCGGTCGTGCTTGTCCCACAAGCGGGACACGAGGCCGATGTCGAAGGCCCGTTCCTGCGCCCAGGTCATTGGGGAAGCCAACATCTTGACCATGTGAAGAGCGGTCAGGACGTAAGGGTCGCGTCCCTGAGCCACGTTGAGGAGGGCATTGATCTTGTCCTCCATATTGAGGTTGTTCAGCATGGAGGACAAGAGTCGCGCTTCCCGAGCATTGGCCTCAGGGTCGGCACTCCGCAAGGGAATACCCTTGACGCCCACCTCGAAGTCGAAAGCTTCCTCCTCCGACCAGTCCGCCGCAAACTCCCGCACCAGACCCAGCATGTGTCGCGCTTTGGCCTCACCCTCGGCGTACTCGGCGTCGGCCTCGATCTTGCGCGCTCGGTCGTCAATGAAGCCCGCCACCGCGTCCAGGGCAGCAGCGTCCACCGTGTCCAGTTTGGCTTGGAGTTCTTGACGAATGGTCATGCTTTCCCCCGACGAGAAAAGAGCCGCACCCACTCAGGAGTGCGGCCCTCGGGCCAGCCTCAGCCCACCGAGCCTTCCATCTCCAGCTCGATCAGGCGGTTGAGTTCCACCGCGTACTCCAGCGGGAGTTCCTTGGCGATGGGCTCGATGAAGCCGCGCACGATCAGGCCCGCCGCCTCGTCCTCGCTCAGGCCGCGCGACTGGAGGTAGAGAATCTGCTCGTCGTTGATCTTGGAGACGGTCGCCTCGTGGCCTACGCTGGCTGTCTTCTCCTCGATCTCGATGTAAGGGTAGGTGTCGGTGCGGGCCTCCTCGTCCAGCAGCAGGGCGTCACACTCGACGTTCGTCTTGCTGCCCTTCGCGCCCTCGTAGATCTTGACGAGGCCACGGTAGGAGGAGCGGCCCGAGTCCTTGGAGATCGACTTGGAGACGATGGAGCCGCTGGTGTGCGCCGCGAAGTGAACGATCTTCGCACCGGCGTCCTGGTGCTGGCCGCGGCCCGCCATGGCGATGCTCAGGACCTCGCCGCGCGCGCCCTCTTCCAGGAGGTAGCAGGCGGGGTACTTCATCGTGACCTTGGAGCCCAGGTTGCCGTCCACCCACTCCATCACGCCGTTGCCGTACACGGCGGCCCGCTGGGTCACGAGGTTGTAGACGTTGTGAGACCAGTTCTGGATGGTGGAGTAGCGGAAGCGCGCGCCCTCCTTCACCACGATCTCGATCACGCCCGAGTGGAAGGAGTCGGAGTTGTAGGCGGGGGCGGTGCAGCCCTCGATGTAGTGGGCCTGCGCGCCCTCGTCCACGATGATCAGCGTGCGCTCGAACTGGCCGCTGCTCTCCGCGTTGATGCGGAAGTATGTCTGGAGGGGAATGTCCACCTTCACGCCCTTCGGGATGTACACGAAGGACCCACCCGACCACACGGCGGAGTTGATCGCCGCGAACTTGTTGTCCTCGGGCGGCACGATGGTGGCGAAGTGCTCGCGGAAGAGGTCGGGGTACTGCCGCAGCCCGTCCTCAATGCTCAGGAAGACGACGCCGAGCTTCTCCCACTCCTCCTTGAGGTTGTGGTACACCATCTCGCTCTCGTACTGGGCGCCGACGCCCGCCAGCGCCGCGCGCTCGGCCTCGGGGATGCCCAGGCGCTCGAAGGTCTTCTTCACGTCGTCGGGCACGTCGTCCCAGCTCCGCGCGTTGAATCCCTCCGGCTTGATGTAGTAGTAGATCTCGTCGAGGTCGAGCCCCGAGAGATCCGCGCCCCACTGGGGCATGGGCTTCGAGAGGAAGATGTCGAGCGCCTTGAGGCGGAAGTCGAGCATCCACTGGGGCTCGTCCTTGGCCTTGGAGATCATCTCGACGACTTCACGGCTCAGGCCCTTGGGCGCCTTGATGGCGTACTTCTCGGGGTTGGACCAGCCGTACTCGTACTGGGCGTTGATGTTGGCAACTTCGGGGTTGGTCATTTGGATTGCTCCTCTAGGGTTGACCAGGGATGGCGAGGGAGGCGTCGGGCGTCTTTTCGAGGATGCGGACGACTTCGTAAGTCATGGCAGGCGGGCGAAACTGTTCTCTAACCAGAAGGACGTACCTATATCCCGTCTCGTGGGCGAAGTTGGGAAAGGTGGATGGATTCACCTCACGCCACTGTGTCTCGTCGGCACGCTTCACCAGCAAACAAGGCTGATCGTCGCGGGATAGAGGCGGGCAGGACACACGGTTGGGAGCGACCTGATACCTCACTTCCTCAACGGGATAGGGGACCACGTTGAAATCACAGGCAGAAAGAATCGCTGCCAGAGTGACAGCACCTGCGAGCAGAGAGACCCTCACGAGCCTTACGCCCCCGCCACCGCCAGCCCCTTCACCCAGTCGTAGCCTTCGGTGTCGAGGCGCTGCGCGAGTTCCGGGCCGCCCGTCTGCACCACGCGCCCGTCCACGATGATGTGAACCTTGTCGGGCACGATGTAGTTCAGCAGACGCTGGTAGTGGGTGATGATCAGGCCGCCGAGGTTGGGGCCGCGCAGCGAGTTCACGCCGCGCGCCACGATCCGCAGGGCGTCCACGTCGAGGCCGGAGTCGGTCTCGTCCATGATGATGTAGCTCGGCTCCAGCATCAGCATCTGGAGAATCTCGTTGCGCTTCTTCTCGCCGCCGGAAAAGCCCTCGTTCAGATACCGCTCGACGATGCTCTCGTCCCACTCCAGCACCTTCAGCGCACTCTGGAGCTTGCCGTAGAACTCGGTGAAGCTGACCTCCTCGCCTTCTGCCTTGCGGGCCTGCATGGCGAGGCGCAGGAAGTTGGCGATGGTGACGCCGGGAATCTCGACCGGGTACTGAAAGGCCAGGAAGACGCCGAGGCGGGCGCGCTCGTCGGGCTCCATCTCCAGGATGTTCTGGCCGTCCACGAGGACCTCGCCCCCCGTGACGGTGTACTCGGGGTCGCCGACGATCACCTTGGCGAGGGTACTCTTGCCGTTGCCGTTCGGCCCCATGACGGCGTGCAGCTCGCCGCGCGGGACGACGAGGTTGACCCCTTTGAGGATGGGCTGGTCGCCCACGGAGGCGTGCAGGTTGCGAATCTCGATCTGGTGGGGCTGGTCGGTCATGGGAACTCCTTAGGCTCGCTGCTTCTTGAGAACGATTCCTACTTACCCGGTTATTGTACCCGGGAGGCGGGCCAAAGTCGAGTGGTTTGGTGAGGATTAAAGGGGCCTAGGGTGCCGCTCCTTCGCGTCTGGAACGGAAAAAACGGGTCGAGTTCGGACGGGGGGCAGGGAGAGTCCGCGCCGGGTGGACGGCTGCGATGAGGCGCGCGTCAGCTTCTTTCACGCTTGCCACCGCGCCGCGTGCTAACGGTGAGGAGCATGAATGTCCTTGACCTGATTCGCGCCGCCGGGCCGATCCTGTGGGTGATCCTCGCCCTGTCCGTGTACGTCGTCTACACCGCCGCCGTGCGGGCGCAGGTGCTCATTCGGCTGGGGCGCGACCCTGCCGCCCTGATCGAGCGGGCGCGGGCCGTCACTGCCGAGAGCGGGCCCGCCGCCGCGCTGGCCGAGGTGGACCGGGCCGCCGACCCCAGCCCCGCCGCGAACGTGCTGCGCGCCGGGCTGAGCCGCGCCGACCGGGGCGCGGGGGCTCCCCAGGCCGCGATGAACGCCGCCCTCCTCGCCGAGGACGCGCGGCTGTACGCGGGGTTGAGTGCGCTGGGCACCGCCGCCCAGATCGCGCCGCTGTTGGGGCTGCTGGGCACGGTGATCGGCATGGTGCGCTCGTTCCTGGTCTTCAGCGCGACGAGCTCGCCCACGCCGACGCAGCTCGCGACCGGCATCAGCGAGGCGCTCGTGAATACGGCGGCGGGACTGATCGTGGCGATCATCGCCTACGTGGCCCGCAACGCCCTGCGCGCCCGCGCGGACCGGATCGCGGTGCAGGCCGAGCGGGTGCGGGAGGAGCTGCCCTCCTGGCTCGCTCCGCGGACTGCGCCCACCCTCGTCACGGCCCGCCCGGTGCCCGAGGTGGCCCTGAGCTTCGACGGCACGGCCCCGGTGACGCGGTGAGGCGGCGGCTGCGTGAGAGCGGGGAGGGCGTGACGTTCGACTTCGCCCCGATGGTGGACATCGTGTTGTTGCTCCTGATCTTCTTCTTCCTGACGAGCAGCCTGGGGGCGCGGCAAAACGCCCTGCCCCTCGACCTGCCGCGCGCGAGTACCACCGTGCAGGAGACGCCCGCCCTGCCCATCGTGAGCGTGGACCGGGCCGGCAAGGTCTTCCTCAACGGTCAGGAGACGACGCTGACGAGGCTCGGCGGCCAGCTCAAACCGTTGCTCGCCGCGTCGGGGGGCGTGGTGGGCCTGCGCGGCGACGAGCGGGGCAACTACGGGACGGTCGTGCAGGTCATGGACGTGGTGAAAAAGGCGGGCGGCGAGCGGCTGGCCCTGGGCACCCGCGCCCCGGCTGGGAGCGGCCAGTGAGGCGGGCGTGACGACGCTGCGCGGCCCAGGGCGCAACCCGGAGCGCGGGGATCAGGCGCGTGCCGTGGGCGTCACGGTCCTCGTCCACGCGGGGCTGCTGCTCGGGTTGCTCGTCGCGGGGCCCGACCTGCGCGGTTCGGACGCTCCCCGCACGTCCGACCCCACCCGCACGCCGCTGGAGGTCGTGACCCTGGCACCCCCGCCGGAGAGCAGGCCCGCCCGGACTGCCGTTCCCGCCGCGCCCATCACGCCGCCTAGGCGCGAGCAGGCCACGCCGCCCCCGCGCCCGCAGCCGCCGCGCCCACCGACCCCTCAGGCCCGCCCGCAGACTCCGCCGCCGCCGCGGACGCCGACGCCCACCCCCCCGATCCGCCCGGTGACGAGCGCCGCGACCGCGTACGCGAAGGGCACGGCCAGGCCCACGAAACCCAGGTACAGCAGGACCGGGTGGACGGCCATCATCCAGTGGTTTTGCAGGGCGGGGTTGGGGCCGCGC
>NZ_PNOR01000050.1 GCF_002869765.1 Deinococcus planocerae
ACGCCCGGCGCACCCTGCGGGCCTCGGCGCGCACGGCGGGCGACCCGGCGCGGCTGCGCTGGCTGGGCCGTCCGCGCCGCGCCCCCCGCTTCCTGATCGTGCTCGACGGCAGCCGCAGCATGGGCCGGGGGGCCACCCTGCTGCTGCGCTTCGCCCACGCGCTGCACCTGCGCTCAAGGCGGGTGGAGGTCTACGCCTTCAGCACGGCGCTGATCCGCCTGACCCCCACCCTGCGCGGCGCTCCCCCCGGCGAGGCGCTGCACCTCCCCGACCTGGGGGACGCCTGGGGCGGCGGCACCCGCATCGGGGAGAACCTGCTGCGGCTGGCCCGCGACGAGCGCGCCCGCGTGACCCGCGACACGGTGATCCTGATCCTCAGCGACGGCCTCGACACGGGCGAGCCCGAGATCCTGGCCCGCGCCCTGCGCGACCTCGCCGGGCGGGCGGGCCTCCTCGCGTGGCTCTCGCCGCTCGCCGCCACCCCCGGCTACCAGCCCGTGCAGCGCGCCGTGCAGGCCGCGTTGCCCCACCTCGACGCCTTCCTGCCCGCCGCCAGCGTGACCGACCTGCATGGGCTGGCGCGGGCGTTGCGGGGGCGGTGGTAGGGCGGGTAGGGAGCGGCGCCCTCGTCTACCCAGGGGGAGAGTAGGAAGAGGCGATCAGCTCTCAGCCGTAAGTGAAACGGAGTGAGAGCCGACAACCTCCTAATCCTCCCCTGGGGGATGTGTACTGATCCCATGACGAAGACCCTCGAACTCGACATCGGCGGGATGACCTGTGCCGCCTGCGTGGGGCGGGTGGAACGCGGGCTGAGGAAGGTGGAGGGGGTGGCCGAGGTGCAGCGGGGAGGCCGGACGGTCGCCCTCGTGGGAGACGGCATCAACGACGCCCCGGCCCTGGCGAGGGCGGACGTGGGGGTCGCCATCGGGACGGGGACGGACGTGGCCGTCGAGACCGCCGACGTGATCTTGATGTCGGGGGACCTGCGCGGGGTGCCGAACGCGGTGGCCCTCTCCCGCGCCACCCTGCGCAACATCCGGGTCAACCTCTTCTGGGCCTTCGCGTACAACGTCTTGCTGATCCCGGTCGCGCCGGGCGTGCTCTCCCCCCTCGGCGTGACCCTCTCGCCCGTGCTCGCCGCCGCCGCGATGGGGCTGTCGAGCGTCTTCGTGCTCACGAACGCGCTGCGGCTACGGGGCTTCCGGGCGCCATTGCGGGTCACACCGACACCCTCCTCCACCCCTCCCCTCACCCCCGCCACGCAAGGTCAGGCCTGAGAAGGGACCCTCCTCCCTTCCCCCACGGGGGGGGAAGGGCCGGGGATGGGGGGGGAGACGCGAACGCCTAACCCCACCTCACAATCCCAAACAGAAAAGCGCCCCAGCCATCCCGCCGGGGCGTTTCTCTTTTCTGCTCAGAACCAGCGCCGCTTCGTCGCCGTCCGCTTGCCCAGCCGCCGCTCGGCCTGCCCGAGCACGAAGTCGAGGGCGCGGTCACGCTTGCGCAGCTTGGTGTACTTGCCGCGCTTGGCCTTTTGGGTGCGGCGCACCATCCCGATGAGTTCGAGGGCGATGGGGCCGTAGACCATCCACTTGCCGAACTTGCCCGTCTTGCGCGTCTTCATGCCTTCCATTACGCGCGCCGAAGACGAAAAGTTGCTGAGGACAGGCGCAGACGCGTTCACCTTCCGCGTTCGGGCACGGGGGACAGCGCGGCGGGGGCGGACCACCGGGCGGGACGCGCCTTAGACTGGGGTATGACCCAAACCGTGGACCCGGTGACGGCCCTGCGCGAACAGCTCGTGGCGTGGCGGCGCCACCTGCACATGCACCCCGAGGTCGGCTTTCACGAGCACGAGACGGCGGCCTACATCGAGGCCGAGCTGCGGAAGATGCCGGGGCTGACCGTCTCCCGCCCGACCGAGACGAGCGTGCTGGCGGTCCTGAGGGGAGGCAGGCCGGGCCGCACGGTCTTGCTGCGCGCCGACATCGACGCCCTGCCGATGGAGGAGGAGAACACCTTCGAGTACGTGTCGCAAAACCCCGGCGCCATGCACGCCTGCGGCCATGACGGGCACACGGCGATCCTGCTGGGGGTCGCGCGGCTGCTGTCGGCGGACGCCGCGAACGTTTCCGGCGAGGTCCGCATGATCTTCCAGCACGCCGAGGAGATCGGGCCGGGCGGTGCCGAGGAACTCGTGATGGAGACGGCCCTGATGGAGGGGGTGGACGTGGTGACGGGCCTGCACCTCAACTCCCAGCTTCCGGTCGGGCTGGTGGCGGTCAAGCCCGGCGCCTTCATGGCCGCGCCCGACACCATCCACATCACGATCAGGGGCAAGGGCGGGCACGGGGCGCACCCCGAGGAGACGGTCGATCCCATCGCGGTGGGGGCGCAGGTCGTCACCAACCTCCAGCATGTGGTGAGCCGCCACGTCGCCGCCCTCGACGCCCTGGTCGTCTCGGTCACCTCCTTCCACAGCGGCACCACCCACAACGTCATTCCCGACACGGCGACCATGATGGGCACGGTGCGGACCTTCGACGCGGGGCTGCGCGAGCGGGCGCCCGGGATGATCGAACGGGTGATCAAGGGCGTGTGCGAGGCGCACGGGGCGGGCTACGAGTTCCGCTACGAGCCCGGCTACCGCCCGGTGATCAACACGGACTGGGTGGCGGAACGGCTCCGGGAGATCGCGCTGGAGACGGTGGGCGAAGGGCACTACCAGGACGCGAAACCCACGATGGGCGGGGAGGACTTCAGCGCCTACCTCCAGAAAGCCCCCGGCGCGTACTTCAACGTCGGCTCGGGCAGCGACGAGGCCGACAGCCGCTGGCCGCACCACCACCCGCGCTTCACCCTCGACGAGGCCAGCCTGGAGACGGGCGTGCGGATGCTCCGCGCCGCCGCCCTGCGCCTGAGCCTGCCAGAGTAGCGACATGCTGCCGGAGACCGTCGCGCGCCAGATCCTCTCCGACCACGAGCGGCGCCCCCGGGGCAGGGGCGAAATCGCGGGTGCTCCCCACGCCGCACTCGACAACCCCGGCTGCGGCGATCAGGTGACGGTCTGGGTGCAGGTGGAGGGCGGGCGGCTTACCGGGGTGAGCTTCACCGGGCGCGGCTGCACGATCAGCCAGTCGAGCGCGAGCCTGCTCACGCAGTCGGTCAGGGGCAAGACGCTGGAGGAGGTCCACACCCTGAGCGCGAGCTACCGGGCGATGGTCATGGGCGAGGCCCCGCCCGACCCCGCACTCGGCGACCTCGTGGCGCTGGCGGGGGTAAGCCGGTTGCACGCGCGGCGCAAGTGCGCACTCCTCGCGTGGAACGCGCTGGAGGCGGCGCTGGCGGAGGCCACGGCGGAGGGCGAAGACGGACACCCCCTCTGAGGTCGCCCTGGCGTGGGAGGAGACCGTCAACACGCGGGACGGGGCGCGGCTGCTCGCCCTCTCGGACCCCGACATCGAGATCATCGGACCACGGGGGAGCGCGTAAGGGCACGCCGTCCTGGCCGACTGGCTGGGCCGGGCGGGTCTGAACCCGGAGACCGGCGCCGTGGTGGGTGAGGCGCCTGTCGCCTCCCACTCCCGGGGGGTGGACGGCCAGGTCGTTGACGCGGCGCGTTACGACGACCCGCACACGGCTCTGGACCACGCGGGGCTGGACGAGACGGACGCGCTGACCTGAGCTAAGGGCCAGCGCGTCCTGGAAGGCTGTGAAGAGGTCTCGCGGGCTCAGCGGCTGCGCAGCGTGCTCTGCACCGCGCTCATGAACTCCATGCGGGTGCGCATGTCCTCCTTGAACAGGCCCCGCATCGCGCTCGTGGTCGTGCTCGAATTCTGCTTCTGCACGCCGCGCATCGCCATGCACAGGTGGATGCCCTCCATCAGCACGGCGACGCCGCGGGGTTGGAGCAGCTCCTCCACCGCGTCGGCGATCTGGGTGGTGATGCGCTCCTGGACCTGGAGGCGGCGCGAGTACAGGTCCACGATGCGGGCGAACTTGCTCAGGCCCAGGATTTTGCCGTCGGGGATGTAGGCGATGTGCGCCCGTCCGTAAAAGGGCAGCATGTGGTGCTCGCACATGGAATAGAACTCGATGTCCTTCACGAGGACCATTTCAGAGCCCTCGGCGGCGAACACGGCGTCCCCGGCGGCGTCTTGCAGGGTCTTGTGGTACCCGGCGGTCAGGAAGCCCCACGCCTTCGCCACGCGGTGCGGCGTCTTGTGCAGCCCCTCGCGCTCCGGGTCCTCGCCGATGGCGGTGAGCCAGTCGTGCGTCAGGTCGCTCAGGCCGGGCACTTCGAGTTGCTCATCAGCGGCGCTGATGGTCGGATAGGTGGTCAAGGTCGGTCGCCCCCTCTCACGCCCGCACGGGGCGCGGCTTGTATGAACACGAGTTTAAGCTCGGCGGCGGGGCGGGGACTGTGGGGGAAGCTCTCAGCCTCCCCGCTGGGGCTGGCCGTTCCCCCTCACCCCCAGCTCACCTCGCCGTAGGTCTGCTCGCGTGCCGGGCCGCACGAAAAGATCACGACCGGGCAGTTCACCGTCTCCTCGATCAGGTCGAGGTAGGCCTGGGCTTCCCTCGGCAGCGTCTCGCGGCTGGTCACGCCGTCCGTGCTCGTCCAGCCGGGCATCTCGCGGTAGACGGGCTGGCCCGAGTCGTCGTAGGTCACGCAGACCTTGATCCTGTCGAGCCCTGCGAGGATGTCCATCTTGTTGATCACCAACCCGTCGAAGCCGTTCACGTCCACGGCGTAGCGCAACAGCGCCAGGTCGAGCCAGCCCACCCGGCGGGCGCGGCCCGTCGTCGTGCCGAACTCGTCCCAGGGCTTGGAGCCGTCGCCGCGCAGGCGCTGTTCCATCTCCCCGAAGACCTCGGTGACGAAGGGGCCGTGGCCGACGCGCGTGTTGAAGGCCTTGGCGACCCCGTACACCTGGCCCACCGCCTTGTGGTTCACGCCCGCCCCGACGAGGATGCCGCCCACCGTGGGGTGGCTGCTCGTCACGAAGGGGTAGGTGCCGTAGTTCAGGTCGAGCAACGTCGCCTGCGCCCCCTCGAAGAGGACGTTTTCGCCCTCCCTGATCGCCTGCCGCAATCCCGCCCCCGTGTCGCTCACGAAGGGCAGCAGCGCGTCGCGGATGGGGAGGAGGTAGCCCAGCGCGTCGGCGACGGTGGCCCAGCCCGCCTCCCGGGTGGAGTTGGGTTTGGCCTCCAGCAACCGCTCGACCCGCTCGCGCAGCACCGCGTCGTCCGCGAGGTCGCCGAAGCGGATGCCCACCCGCCGCGCTCTATCGGCGTAGGCGGGGCCAATGCCGCGACCTGTGGTGCCCACGAAGTCCCCCCGCCCGTCCACGTACTTGTGGTGGGGCAACACGAGGTGCGCCCGGTCGCTGATCCGCAGTTCGGGGCTGAGCCCACCGTCGAGCAGGTTCTGGCGCTCGGCGAGGAACTTCTCGGGGTCGATGACCATGCCGTCGCCGAGGACGCTCACCGTGCCGGGGTGCAGCACGCCGCTCGGGAGGAGGTTGAGCTTGAAGGTCTGCCCCCCTGCCGTCACCGTGTGCCCGGCGTTCGCGCCGCCCTGATAGCGCACCACGTAGCGGGCCTGCGGGGCGAGGAAGTCGGTGATCTTCCCCTTGCCCTCGTCTCCCCACTGCGCGCCGATAATCGCAATTCCAGGCATCCTGCCTCCAGCCGCGCGCCCTGACTTGCCCTTCTGCGCCCCCAGAGGGGCAAAAAAAAGCACGGCGCGCAGCACCGTACCTGAGTGTAGCCCGGCGGCGCGGGGGCGGGGAGGTGAATGTCCAGAGGGCGGTCAGCCGTCAGCGACCGATCCGGCTGACGGCTGACCGATGATCGCGGCACTCCGTGACGTAGAAGGGACAACCTGCGTTGCTGCAACTCCACGGAGGCGGCTCTCATCACGGATGCTCGCTCCGCTCGGGCCGGACCACTTGAGGGGCTTGCCCTCAACTTGTCCGGCCACCGCTGTGAGAGCTTCAGATCACCAGGATGATCGGCGCCTCCAGCGCCCCCGCCACGTCCGCGAGGAAGCGGGCGGCCCGGGTGGGGTCCACGTCGCCGCTGAGCGACAGCGCGGCGCGGCCTTCCCGCTCGCGGCCCACGCTCAGGGTCACGGTGTGGCCGAGGTGGAGGTCGTCGAGGTCGAGTGTTCCCGCGTCGGTCACGAGGAGGTCGGGGGTGCCGCCGAAGGGGGTGCCCAGGTCGTCCAGGGCGTCACGCAGGGCGACGGGGCGCGCGGTGCGGGCCACGCCCGCCGTGAGGTCCTGGAGGGCGACGCTGCCGAGCCCCAGGGTCTGCGCGTGGCGCTGGGCGGCGCGGACGACGAGGAGGCCGAGCGGCACGTCCTGGCCCAGGGCGCCCGCGAGCTGACGGCGCAGGTCGGCGGCGGAAGAGACGTTCACGTCCCGGCGCAGGTAGGTGCCGAAGGAACGGGCCTCCCGGGCGGAGTCGGCGACGAGGGCGGGGGGGGCCGTCTCCCCGTCCGGCTCGAAGGCCGGGGCCTCCACCGCCTCCATCACCGCCGGGGCGGGCAGGAGGTCCTCCACCTGGGGCTCGGCGACCAGGGTGGGGGCCAGCGGAGCGATCTCGGGCTCGTCGGCGGGGAGGGGGGCCTGCGCGTGCAGGTCCGGCAGCGGGAAGGCGGGGGGCTCGGGCAGACGGGCTTCGGGCGCGGCGGGCGCCTGGAACGCCGGGGTGGGCTGCGGCTCGGGGAGGACGGGTACCTGCACGACCGGGGGCTGAACAGGTGCGGGGGAAGCGGGCTGGGGAGCCGGGGCGGCGGGCTGGTACAGGCGCGAGAGCAGGCCGCCCAGCCCCGCCGAGAGGCCCGCGCTCGCCGCAGGGGCCGCCGTGGCCGCGACCGGGACGGGTTCGGCGTGGGCGGGCTCGGGGGGGGTGGACGCGGCGGCGGGCAGGAACGGCTGGGACGGCACGCCCGCGGCCACGGGCGGGGGCGGCGTCACGGGGGCGGGGGCGTTGAAGTTCCAGGCCGGGGCCGGGGCCGACGCGGCAGGAGCGGCCACCACCGGGGCGGGCTCGAAGTCGGCTTGATCGTCGTCGAGTTCGAAGTCGAGGGCGTCGTCCTCCAGGGCAGGGGCGGGAGCCGGGGTGGTGCGGGCCTGGGCGACGAAGGCGGTGATGTCGGAGTCCACGCCCGCGCCGCGGAGGGCGTCGGCGCTGGGGAGGCCCGGGGTGATCAGGCTGGCGGAGAGGTCCTCACCGGTCCAGTCGGGCGGGGGGGCGTCCACCGGGGTGGCCGGGGGCTCCTCCTCGCCGCTCATGATGCGGGCGAGGTGGGCGAGGATGTCTCCTTCGACGATCAATCCACCCTGTCCGGTGCCGCGCAGAGGCTGCCAGTCGATGCCGTTTGCTTCCGCCAGGACCCTGGCGAGCGGAGCGATTCGTTCCATACGTTCCCCCTTGGCCCGTGCGTCCTCCCCGTGTGGGAGGGCCGCGCCGCCCCCGGGGGCGAAGCGGGCCGGTTGCTTTCCCGCAGGGTGACGCGTGAAGCCTGACAGCCTTCTTTCAGCGGGCGTGAACCAAGGCGGCGCAGCGGGGCGGGAGAGACGCCCCTCCCGTGTTCAGGAGCGCGGTGATAGGCTCGGGGCGTTGTCGCGCGGGCCACGGGGCGACGCTTCCCGGCACCGCCCCGGCCCGCCGCGTCTTTGGGAGCAACGATGCAGATATTCGAGGAGATGCAGTCGCGCGGGCACGAGGCCCTGACGCTTCTTCACCACGCGCCGAGCGGCCTCAAGGCGGCCCTGGCGATCCACTCGACCGTCCTGGGCCCGGCCATCGCGGGCGTGAGGCTGCGCCCCCTGGACGAGGAAACGGCCCTCAAGGGGGCGCTGGCGCTGAGCGAGAGCCTGACCCTCAAGGCCGCCCTCGCCGGGCTGAACTACGGCGGCGGCGCGTGCGTGCTCATGCTGCCGGAAGTCGGCGTGGACGACCCGCACGCGAGGGAAGCCCTCTTCCGCGCGCTCGGGCGACAGGTCAGGCCGCTGGAGTCGCGCGTGGTGCTGACCGAAGACATCGGCGTGACCCCGCGCGACATCGCCTTCGTCGCGCAGGAGACGCCCTCCACCCTGGGGGTGAACACCGACACGAGCAGCGTGACGGGCTACGGGGTCTACCGCGGGATCAAGGCCGCCGCCCGCTCCGCGCTGGGAAGCGAGAGCATGCGCGGGGTGCGGGTGGCCGTGCTGGGGGTGGGGGCGGTGGGGCGCGCCCTCGCCGAGCACCTCCACCGCGAGGGGGCCCGCCTGACCGTCGCCGACACCCGCCCCGAGCGGGCCGAGGCCCTCGCCGACGAGCTCGACGGGGTGACGGTCACGGGCACCGAGGAGCTGCTCGACGTGCCGTGCGACATCTTCTCGCCGTGCGGGTACGGGCACTCGATCCGCAGCGCGGACGTGCCCCGGCTGCAATGCCGCCTGATCGCGGGCGGCGAGCACCACCCCCTGACCCGCCGGGGGGAAGACGCGGTGAAGGAGGCGGGCATCATGTACATCCCCGACTTCGCCATCAACGCGGCGGGCCTGATCGCTGCCGCCACCTCCTCCACCCCCGAGCAGGCCGCCGAGCGCGTGTACGCCACCGTCGTCCGCATCGCCGCCGTCGCCGAGCAGTACGGCAAGCCGCCCCACGTCGTCGCCCGCCGCATGGCCGAGCGCCGCATCGACCTGATCGGCAGCCTGGGAACGGGCGGCGCGGTGCTGGGGAGGGGGGCGTGAGGGGGCGGTCAGTGGTCCGTGGGAAGTGGTTAGTGGGGGCTTTGACCCAAGCTCTTTGCTTCCGCCACGCTTTTTCCACTCACCACTCACCACTCACCACTGACCGCCGGAGGCGCCCATGACCTCCCCCTTCGTCATCGGCGTGGCGGGGGGCTCGGGGAGCGGCAAGACGACCGTCACGCGGCGGGTGATCGAGACGGTGGGGCAGGGCGGCGTGGCCGTGCTGAGTCAGGACAACTACTACCGTGACCAATCGGACGTCCCCGAGGCGGCGCGGGCGGGGACGAACTACGACCACCCGGCGGCCTTCGACTGGCTTCTCCTGCGCGAGCACCTGGGGGCGCTGCTCGCGGGCGTGCCCGTCGAGATGCCGGAGTACGACTTCACCCGCCACACGCGCTCGCCCCGGACGACGACCGTGCCCCCCGCGCCCGTCGTCGTGCTGGAGGGTTTTTTCGCCCTGTACGACGAGGAGCTGCGGGAGCGGATGCACCTCAAGGTCTTCGTGGACGCCGACGCCGACGTGCGCTTCATCCGGCGGCTCCTCCGCGACACGCAGGAGCGCGGGCGCACCCCCGAGAGCGTGATCACGCAGTACCTGGAGTTCGTGCGGCCCATGCACCTGAGCTTCGTGGAGCCCACCAAGCGTTACGCGGACGTGATCATCCCCCACGGCGGCATGAACGAGCCCGCGCTCGACATGCTCGCCGCGCGCATCCGCACGACGATCTGAGGGCCCCCGCGTCCCCTCCCCCTTTCGGCGGACGACGGGGCCGGAGGCGGGCGGGCAGGCTGACCCGGCCCCCCCCCCGCCCCCCTCCTTCCCTTCTAGGATGTAACCCGTGACCGAGCCCACCCCCACCCGCACCACCGTGATCCGCGCGGCGCCCGGCCCGCTCGCGCCGTCCTCCTCCGACCCACCCGCTGCCCCGCCGCCCACCCGGCACCGGCTGACGTGGCCGCTGCTCGGGGTGATCCTGCTTTCCCTGATCCCGGCGCTGATGCTCGCGTGGAACCGGGTGGCCTACGAACAGGCGCAGAAGACGGTCGCGGTGGTGGTGGACTACCCGGCGCTCGTGGGGCAGGCGCGGCGGGTGGGGCTGGAGCCGCAGGCGCTCCTCGACCGGTACAAGGCGCTCGGGGTGAACGGGGTCGCCGTGTACGAGGACGTGATCGGGTCTCTCGCGCAGCGCGGCCAGATCTACGTGCGGTCCGGCGCCGACCTCGCCGTCGAGAACCCGGGCGCGGGCGTGAACCCCCAGCTCATCTACATGCGCTCGCTCGTGCCGGGCGTCGCCGAGGCCCTGCCCGCCCGCTACACCATCCCGACCCGGCAGGTCACGATTGGCGGCCAGCGCTGGGTCGCGTGGCCGACCGATCCCAACTTCCTGCCCGCGGGGCCCAACCGTCAGCTCGTCGAGAACCTCAAGGCGCAGGGGCTCACCCTGGTGTACCGCCCCTACGACGACGAGGCGGTGCGGCAGCCGGGGGCCGACTGGCCGGACGTGCCCTTCGTGGCCTTTACGGGGGACGAGGTGATCGGGGCGCGGGTGCCCGAGCGGCTGGAGCAGATCAACCGGCGGATGGGGGAGCGCTTGCCCGCCCTGATCGAGGGCAACCCGCAGCGCGAACTCGACACCCTGGTCGAGACGCACGGCGCCGCGCGCATGTTCGCCATGAACCCGAGCTGGCAAAACCGCCTGGGCCCCGAGGAGGTGGCGAGCAAGTACGCCCTCGCCGCCCGCGAGCGCACCCAGCGCCTGCTCTACGTGCGCCCCTTCCCCACCGTGTACGAGACCGAAGCCTTCCTCTCGCGCACCCGCGACCTCCTCGCCCGCTCGGGGGTGAAGGTGGGCGCGCCCGTCGTGCAGCCCTTCGGGACGAACGACACCCTGCGCGCTCTTTGCCTGCTGGGGCCGCTCGCCGCGCTCGCGCTGCTGGGCCTGAGTTACCCCCTGCCGCGTCTGGGGCTGATCGTCGCCGCCCTCGCCGGGCTGGGGGCACTGGGGCTCAACGGGGGGCGGCCCTTCGAGGGTGGGGCGCTGATCGCGGCGATCACCTTCCCGGCCCTGGGGCTGGTGCTGCGGCGCTCCCGGGTCACCGACTGGTTCCTGGCGACGGGGCTCTCGCTCGTCGGGGTGCTGTTCGTCTCGGGGCTGGGCGCGAACCGCGACAGCGTGCTGGGGCTGGAGCCCTTCCGGGGGGTGGGGCTGACGCTCGTCGCGCCCCTGGCGCTCGTGGCGCTGAGCTTCCTGCCGCGCCAGGACATCCGCAAGACGGGGCGTGACCTTTACAGCGCGCCGGTCAAACTCGGCGACATCGCGGTGATGGCGCTGGGGCTGGGCGTCTTCGCGCTCGTCTTCCTGCGGCGCGGGAACGCCACGGGACTGGGCGTGAGCAGCACCGAGGCGCAACTGCGCCAGGACCTTCAGGACACGATCATCCGCCCGCGCTTCAAGGAACTCGCCGGGCACCCGCTCGCCCTCGTCGGCCTGAGCGGCGTGCTGCCGGGGTACTTCAGCCTGCTGCTGATCCTGGGCGGCGTGGTCGGGCAGGCGAGCATCCTCAACACCTTCTCGCACTTCCACACGCCCCTCCTGATCAGCGCCGCCCGCTGCTTCATCGGGCTGGGCGTGGGATTGATCCTCGGTCTGATCGCCATCTGGGCCGTGAAGACCGGGCTGCGGCTGTGGACGACCTACGGCGCGCGCCGCCCGGTCGCCGAGGCCGAGGTGCGCGCGTGAGGGTGGCCGTCTCCGGCTACTACGGCTTCGGCAACACCGGCGACGAGGCCATCGCGCTCGCCATCACCCGCGAACTCAGGGCGCAGGGGGCCACGCCTCTGCTCCTGTCGCAGACCCCGGAGGAGACCGTCCGCACCTACGGCTGCGAGAGTGCGCCGCGCATGAACCCGGCGGGGCTTCTCGGGGCGCTGGCCCGCTCGCAGGTCGTGTTCTCGGGGGGCGGGGGGCTCCTGCAAGACCGCACGAGCGCGCGCACCCTCACCTATTACCTCGGCGTGATCCGGGCGGCGCGGCTGCTCGGGAAGCGCGTGGTCGTCTTCAACCAGAGCGTCGGCCCGCTGAGCGAACCGGGGGGAAAGCGGGTGGCCGCCGCCCTGAGAGGAGTGCGGGTGATCGTGCGCGACCGGGGCAGTCTGGACACCCTGCGCGCCCTGGGGGTGGAGGGGGAACTGGGGGGCGACCCGGCCCTGCTCCTCGCACCGACGCCGGGGGTGACGCCCGACCCCGACCGGGTGATCGTCGCGCCGCGCGGGGACGTGACGGACGCGGCGGAGCGTTTGAAAACCGTCACCGCCCTCCTGCGGGAGGGGGGCCGCCGCGTGACCGCCCTGAGCTTCATGCCGGAGCACGACGACGCGGCGGCGCGGGGCCTGGGGGCCGACGAGGTGCTGAGCACGCGGGACCCGCAGGTGGCGCTGGACGCCATCGCGGGGTCCGGCTTCGTGGTCGGGGTGCGGCTTCACGCCGTCATCCTCGCCGCCGCCGCCGGGGTGCCCTTCGCGGGGGTGGCGTACGATCCCAAGGTGCGGGGCTTTTGCGACGACGCGGGGGCGCCGAGCCATCTCACGGCGCTTGATGCCGAGGCGGTCTGTCGGCAGGCCCTCACGCGCACTGCCCCCGACTGGGACGCCGTGGCGCAGATGCGGGCGAGGGCGCGGCGGAGTTTTACGCGGGCGCTGGAGCGGTAGGGGCAGGGCGGTCCAGGGAGGGCAGGGGGAGTTCAGCCTCTGCCCGAGCTTTTGTTCTCCCTCTCCCCTTGCGGGAGAGGGCGCCCTCGAAGCAACGGGAGAGGGGGCGACGGGACGACTTGGGCGGCAAGATGGCCTGCCCCTCCTTCCCGCCGCGCCGGTGGTCGGGCCAGCTCACCCCCTCCCGGCCTCCCCCCTCAAGGGGGAGGGGGTTTTGTGTCCTGCCTCCCTCAGCCCCCGTGGCCGATCACGTTGCAGGTGCACCGCGCCAGCGTCGTCGTTCGGCCCCGTTCGTCGCGCACCTCGACCGTCCAGACCATCACGCTGCGGCCCCGGTAGGCGAGGGTGGCCTCGGCGGTGACAAAGCCTCCGCTCACGCCCCGGACGTGAGTCCCGTTCACGTCCACTCCGACCCCAACCTGCCGCTGCACGTCGAGGTTGAGCCACGTGCCCACGCTGGCGAGTTCCTCGGCCAGGGCGAGGCTCGCGCCGCCGTGCAGCCGTCCGGCGGGCTGGCGGTTCCCCTCGACCGGCATCCGGGCGGTCAGGCGCTCGCGGGTGGCGGTCAGCAGTTCGATGCCCAGGCGGCTCCCCAGGGTGCCCGTCAGGCCGTTCAGCCCGGCGGCGATCTCCTCGGGGCTCAGGCGGTCGAGGTCGTCGGGGGTGGGGAGCCGCAAGTCGGGGTGCAGGGTCATGGGAGGGAGGATACGCCTGTCACTCAGGCGGGCACGTCCTCCACCACGCACGCCGCGAACGCCGCCTCGTACTCCGCCCGGTCGAGCCCCCGCCCGATGAAGACGAGTTCGGTGCGACCGTCCGCGTCGTCCCAGGCGTCGGCGGTGAAGAGGTCGCGCACCGCCTGGAAGAGCACCCGCTGGGGGTAACCGTGCAGGCTGAGAAACCCCTTCACCCGCAGCACCTCGGCGGGGCGCGAGAGGATGTGCCCTGTCATGAATCTCTGCCAGCGGTAGGGGTCGAGCGGGCGGTCGGCGCGCAGGGCGAAGGAGTTCAGGCCGGGGGTGTGGACCGTCGCGGGGGCGCCCTCCACCACCCTCGGGTCGAAGTCGTCGCGGGCGAGGAGGGCCGCCGCGTCGAGTTGTCCGCGCTCCACCCGCACGGTCCGGGCGAGGGGGTTCACGCCGCGCAACACCCCCTCCGCGTGATCGAGCAGCGCGGGGTCGGCGAGGTCGGTCTTGTTCAGCACGACGACGTTCGCGTAGGCGAGTTGCCGGGCGGCCTCGGGGTGGTCTTGCAGCGTTCGGAGGGCGTGCCGGGCGTCCGCCACAGCGACGAGGGTGGTCACGCGAAAGGCCGCCCGCACCGAGCGTTCGAGCAGGGTGGTCAGGACCGGCGTGGGGTCGGCCACGCCGCTGAGTTCGACGAGCACCGCGTCGGGTTTGTGCTCGCGCATGGCGATGGTCACGAGCGAGCGCAACAAGTCGTCCCGGCCCGTGCAGCACAGGCACCCCGCCGTCAGCTCGGTCACGTCGTCCGAGAGGCGTTCGATCAGCCCGCCGTCCACGCCCGCCTGCCCGAACTCGTTCACGATGACGCCGAGGCGGTGGGGCAGCGAGCGAATGAGGTGATTGACGAGGGTGGTCTTGCCCGCCCCCAGAAAGCCGCCGATCACGACGACGGGGATGCGCTCGTCTGCGGGGCGATGAGCGGGGGTGGTCATGGGGGGAGGATAGCGCCGGGGACGAAATCCTGGGCGGCCAGAGCGTCGGGACGGCGGGCGGTGAAGTCGCAAGATTTACGCAGCCTCGTCTGACCCCTCTGCTTCGCAGCTCTACGAGTCCGGCCCTTCGGGCCACCTCTGCTTCGCAGCTTTGCAAGTCCCCTTAAAGGGAGGCAGGAAGGGCTCCCCTCCAAGGGGAGCTGTCAGCGAAGCTGACTGAGGGGTCCGCCTGACGCTACACCTTCTCCACCCCCGGAGCCACCCTTAGGGCGCTTTCTTCCCCTTCGGTCCTGGACGCCACGCTAGCCTGCCCCGGTGAACGCCTCCCCGCCCGACTCCCCCGGCGTGACCCGGCGCCTGTACGGCCTGCTGACCCCGTACCGCCGCACGGTCCTGCTCGGGCTGCTGCTCCTGGTGGGCAGCGTGGCCGCCGAGCTGTACCCGCCGCTGGTGTGGATTCGGGTGGTGGACGAGGGGCTGCCCGCACGCGACTGGGCCTTCATCGCGTGGCACCTCGCGCTGCTGGTGGCGGTGTTCGGCGTGCAACAGCTTCTCTCGGCGTGGCGGGGCCTGCTGCTGGGGCGGGCGGGGCAGCGGCTCACGCTCGACCTGCGTTTGAGCGTGTACCGCAAGCTTCAGGGGCAGTCGGCGGCGTACTTCGAGTCGCAGCGCACCGGGGACCTGATCGCGCGGGTGACGGGCGACGTGGACGCCTTGCAGGACGTGCTCGTGCGCGGGACGGACGCGGTGCTCGCCAACGCCCTGCGATTGATCGGCGTGGTCGCCATCTTCATCGCGCTGCAACCCCTCCTCGGCGTGCTCGTCACGCTGCCCATGCTCGCCGTCGCCCTGATGCTGCGCCGCTACGCCCGCACCGTCCGGCCCGCCTACCGGGCGGCGCGCACGCGGCTGGGCGACCTGACGGCCCTGATCACCGACCGCCTGGCCGGGATTCGGGTGGTGCAGGGCTTCGCGCGGGAGGGGGCCGAGCTGCGGCGGGTCGAAGCCCTCGGGCGCGAGCTGTACGACGTGCAGGTGCGGGCGGTCGCGCTGCGCAACCGGGCCTTTCCGCTGGCGCGCTTCGTGGCGAACTTCGGCAACGTGATCATGCTGGGGGGCGGGGCGGCGCTTATCCTCGCGGGGCAGTTCACGCTGGGCGGGCTGCTCGCCTACCGGGGCTACGGGCGCTACTTCTACGGCCCCATCGACGACCTCGTGAACATCGGCGACCTGCTGCAACGGGCGGAGGCGAGCGGGCGCCGCGTGTTCGAGGTGCTCGACGCCCCCGTGGCCGTCGCCGAGCGGCCCGGCGCGCGACCCCTCCCGGAACCCGTGCGCGGCGAGGTGCGCTTCGAGGACGTGACCTTCGGCTACGACCCCGCCCGCCCGGTGCTGGAGGGGCTGACCCTGAGCGTCCCCGCCGGGGGGCGGGTGGCGATCCTGGGCGAGTCGGGGGCGGGCAAGAGCACGCTGCTCGGTCTAGTGCCCAGGCTGTACGACCCCCTTTCCGGGCGCGTCCTGCTGGACGGCGTGGACGTGCGCGACGTGACGCTGGAGAGCCTGCGCACGCATGCGGTCACCATGCCGCAGGACACCTTCCTCTTCCACGCCACGGTGCTGGAAAACGTCCGCTACGCCCGGCCCGACGCCACGCCGGAGGAGGTCGAGGACGCGTTGCGAGCCGCCCACGCCCTCGACTTCGTGCGGGCGCTGCCGGAGGGGCTGGACACGCTGGTGGGCGAGCGCGGCGTGCGGCTCTCGGGCGGGCAGCGACAACGCCTCGCCATCGCGCGGACGCTGCTCGCCCGCCCCGCCGTGCTTCTCCTCGACGAGCCGACGAGCGCCGTGGACGCCGAGAGCGAGGCGCTGGTGGTCGCCGCCCTGGACGAGCTGATGCGCGGGCGCACGGCATTGATCGTCACCCACCGCCTCAGCCTCGCGCGCGGGGCCGACCGGGTGATCGTGCTGGCGGGTGGCCGGATCGTCGAGGACGGCCCGCCCGCCGCCCTGCGCGCCCGGAACGGGGCCTACGCGGCCCTGGAACGTGCGACCCGGAGTCTCGACGGCACGATCCCCGAGACCCTTACCGGGGCGTGAGCGCCCGGACCATCGCCCAGGTGATCAGCGCCGCCGTGGCGAGCCCGGCCACCACGAACCAGGCGGGCGCGCGGCCCCCGTTCATGCCGTTCGCCGCCGTCCACCCCACCCGCAGGTTCACGAGCGCGAAGACGAGCAAGGAGGCGTCGAGCGCGTCCACGCTGCCCGTGTCCCCCACCCGCAGCGGGTAGGACACGAACAGGGTCAGGCCGACCAGGGCGAGCGCGATCAGAAGCTGGAGGAGGTAGGGGGGCACGGGGGGATTATGCAGAAGGCGGAAGGGAGAAGGCCGATGGCCTGGGAACACTCAGGCTTGGGCTCCCAGGCCTTCGCCTTCTGCCATCGGCCTTCTGCGCCTCACCCCAGCTCGTGGTACTGCCCCCGGAAGTACAGCAGCGGGTCGTCGTCGGTGTAGCGCGAATATTCCACGAGGCCGAGGTAGAGGGTGTGGTCCCCGGCGGGAATGGCCTGGGCCTTGCGGCACACGAGCTGGGCGACGCTGCCGCCGATCAGCGGCAGGCCCTCGTGGTCGAACCAGGAGACCGCCTCCTCGGGGCCGGGGCGCCCGGAGAAGTGCACGCTGAGGTGGCGCTGGGTCGCGCTGAGAACGCTCACACCGAAGCGGGTGACCTCCTCCCGCGAGAGCAGGGCGTGCATTCCGGCGCGGTGGTCCACGCCCACCAGGATCAGGGGCGGGGCGAGGCTGACCGAGACGAAGGCGGTCGCCGTCATGCCCCGGCGCTCGGGGCCGTCTTGCGCCGTGATGATCGTCACGCCGCTGGCGAAGCGGCCCAGGGTCTGCCGGAACTCGTGGGGGGGGATGCCTTCGGTGGGGGCGGGAGAGGTCATGGGCGGAGTGTACCGGGCGGAAAGCGCGCCCCCTGCCTCAAGGCACGGCCCTCACGGCCTGCCGCCCGCCGCCGGGATCACGTCACGCACGAGAAGGTCGGGGTAGCGGATCACGCCCACCTCGGGCACGGGCTCGGCCCAGCGCTGGCCGCTCACGCGCACCTCGACCGGGCCGGGCGCGAGGTTCAGGAAACCGTAGTGGCCGCCGCCGTCGGTGACGGTGCGCGCGACGACCTGCCCGCCGCGCAGGGCCTCGACCACCCGGCCCCCGGGGACGGGCGAGCCCACCACCCGCCCGAGGAGCCCCCGCACCGTGCGCGGCCCGGCGGTCCAGGGGCTCACGCTGGCGAGGGCGCCCCCCGGGGCGGTGAGGAGCCCCCGCACGGCGGCGAGGCCCTCGGGGGTGCTCTGGCGGGTGCCGTACACGTCCAGGGTGGGCGTGCGGTACGAGTAGCCCACCCAGCCCAGCCCGGCGGCGACGGTGCGCGCGGCCTGGGCGGCGGTCACCTGCGGGGGGTTGAGGTACAGGGCCGTGCCGCCCGCCACCTCGGCCCCGCGGGGATCGCCGGGCGCGGCGCGCACGCTCGCGGCGAAGGCGTTCCAACCGTCGAACCACGCGGCTTGAGGACCCACGGCGTCGCGCTTGTAGTTCATCAGGACGTTGAGGTCGATCAGCCCCTCCTGCATCCAGGTGGGCCAGTCCTGGAGCACGTCGGCATAGGTGCGCGTCTTGCGAAAGGCCGCGAGGTCGCCGGGCGCGGGCGGGGCCTGGTAGGTGATCGTGGCGGCGCTCACCCACGCCGAGGGCCGCGCCGCCTTGACCTCCAGGCTGATCCGGCGCACCAGGGCGGTCACCTGCTCGCGCTTCCAGGCGAGCCAGCGCGGGTCGGTGGGGGCGGGCGTGCCGCGCGCCCCCGTCTCCGCGCGGTAGCGGGCGAGGACCTTGGGGTCATAGCCCCACACCCCGCCGTCGGGGTAGCGGATGCGGTCGAGCTGCACGCCGTCCACGGGGTAATTCCGCACCAGGCCGACGATCCCGGCCACCATGAAGTCGGCGGCGGCGGGAATGGCGGGGTCGAGCCAGCCGTCCACCCCCTCGCGCCACGAGCCGTCCGGGCGCCGGGCGAGCCAGGACTCCGCGCCCGCCCCCGGCCCGTGCCGCCGAACGACGTGCGCCGCGTTCGTGTTCGGCGCCTGGGTGTTCGAGGCCCCCGTCACGCTCGCCCAGGCGATCACGCGCAGGCCGCGCCCGTGCGCGAGGCGGGTGATCTCGCCCAGGGGGTCGAAGCCGGGCTCCAGGTCAGGGTCGGTCACCACCGGGAGGGGCGAGCGGCGGCACAGGCAGTCGCCCCGGCGGATCGCCTGCACGAAGAGGGTGTTCACGCCGAGGCGGGCGGCGTCCTCCACCGTCTGGCGCACCTGCGCCGAGGTTTTGAGCCCCGGCCCGAAGGCGTCCACCCACAGCCCGCGCACGGCGCTGATGGAGGCGGCGCCGACGGGGACGGGGACCGCGGGGGCAGGCCGGGGGGCCACGGGAGCGGCCACCTCGGGGGGAGGGCTCTCCGGGGCGAGTTCGGGCGGGCCGGGTTCGGGCAGGGGCGCCGTGGCCCCGGCCAGGGGGGCGCAGCAGAGGGCGAGGAGCGTGGCGAGACGCGGCAGGGGGGAGGTCGTCACGGGCGTGCGGGCAGCCTAGCGCAGGGGCGGGTGAAGATCACGCCCCCCACCCGTCACACGGCGAGTTCGACGAGCGAGCGCCCGCCCCGCTTGGCGGCGTAGAGGGCCTCGTCGGCGCGCTTGAGCACGCCCCCCAGCGCCTCTCCCGGCCCGGCCTCGGCCACCCCGCAACTGATCGTCACCCGGCCCACGCCCGGGTGGTGAAGCGCCGCGAGGGCCGACGAGAGCCGCTCGGCCACCGCCCGCGCCTCGGGGCCGCCGCTGCCGGGCAGGATCACGAGAAATTCCTCCCCGCCCCAGCGCCCGAGCTGGTCCTGGGGGCGCAGGGCTCCCCGGGCGGCCCCGGCGGCGGCTTGCAGCACGCGGTCCCCGGCGTCGTGGCCGTGGGTGTCGTTCACCCGCTTGAAGTGGTCGAGGTCGAAGAGGATCACGCTGCGGGGGGGGCCCCGGTCCTCGGCGAGCCAGGCGTCGAGCTGGCGACGGTTAGGCAGGCCGGTCAGGGCGTCCACGTTGGCGAACCTCGCCTCGCCCTCGGCCCGGTGGACGGCGCGCAGCAGGCGGCCCAGCAAGCGGTCTTGCAGCGCGAGAAAGGCGATGAAGGTCGCGTGCAGCAGGTACATCTGCACCAGGGTGTTGCCGTGCAGCCGCTTGAGGGTGGCGGGAATGTCGTCCGAGGCCCAGTACAGGCCCCCGATGACGAGCAGCCCCGCGAGGAGGGCCAGCGACGCGAGCAGCGCCCGCCTGCCGCGCAGCACGAGCGAGGCCACGAAGTAGTACAGGATCAGCCAGATCACGTACCCGCCCAGCCCGTACGAGGTCTGGTCGGCGAGCACGGTCGTCCCGAACTTGTAGAGCCCGCCCACCCCCTCGCACATCAGCTCGACGAGGCCGATGGTCTCGAAGTCGCGGGGGCGGCGCCACAGCCACACGAAGAGCGCCACGTTCTTCACCGTGAGCGCCGCGAGGCCGGTCTGCTCCCAGGCGGCGAAGGACCACAGCGAGGACAGGCTCAGCGACAGCACCGACACCACCGCCACGCACCCGAACATGGCGAGCAGGGCGCTGCGCCGGAACTCCAGCTCCGGCGCCACCCCGGCCTCGCTTGTCACCTGCCACCGCATCGGGCCCACTGTAGGGACGGCCCTCTGACAGTCCTCTCCTCCACCCGATTTTTAAACGTTGAACCAATGCCCCGCGCGTCAGGTCTCGTCGCCCTCGTCCCCCTCGGAGGCCGCCGCGGGCTGGGGGTTGCGGTTCTTGCCGATCTCGCGCACGCGGCCCGAGAAGCGGGTTTTGATCTCCTCGTACATGGGATGCGCGCGGATGTCGCCGGGGCGGGCGCTCGCCGCCGGGGCCGCCGCCTGGGCCGGACGCGGGGCGGGGCGGGG
>NZ_PNOR01000051.1 GCF_002869765.1 Deinococcus planocerae
GGTTGGAACGGCCAGGAACTCATCTGCCAGAATGCGGACGCGCTCCCCCAGAATCTGTGACGTAGACACTCCCAGATTTTCTCGGCTGGGAGCGCTTCCCCGTCGTTATGCAGGTGCAACTCCTGAGTTTTCATCGGGTTGGTCCAGTGGTGGCCCTGAAGGGCTTGGCGGGGATCAGTGGGGTCCGGTGAACCGTTTACCCCCGTTTATCCCCGAAGGCTCGCAGGAAGGCTCGCAGGGGCCAGCACGGCTCACATCTGTGACGTGTAGACGAATGGCACTCCCTCTGCCGTAGTCCCTGGCACCGATCTACCTCCCCTGCTATGCTCGATTCACCAACAGGACCCCTGTTGAACCCACCGGCCCGGCAACGTGCGCGGCGGACCTCATGCCAGCCTCCCTCGCGGAGGCTACCCGGCTCACCCGGGCCCTTCAAGTGCAGCGGCACCCCACATTTGCAGGTGTGGAGTGCCACCGTTTCCTTCCCGCGCGGGAAGGGGTTGTTTCTCTCCGAGACTCGCGGTCAGGGTCGAGGGGCGATCAACCCTCCTGACGGCGAGCGAAAGGAAACGAGATGAGTGTACAGGATGCGGCGGTTTTCCCCGTCAGCCTCGTCGAGCTGCTGGCCCGTGCTCGCCAGCAGCCCGGGGTGAACATCGACGAGAAGCTCTACGGGGCGCTCCTCGCCCACGAGGACACCACCGTGTGGCTCCAGGCGATGGTGCCCCTGGCCTTCAAGAAGGGTGCGGCCGTCAAGGCCGTGCCCGCCGCGAGAAGTCAGTGGGAATCCAAGGCCCGGGACGTGGCCATCCGCGCCGTCTTCGCCACGGCGAAGCATGTCAAGGAAGGTGACGTCATGGTGCCCGGGCGCGGCAAGGTGTTTGTCCGTCGGGACGACATGCTCCAGCCTAGTGTCCATTACGGTCTGACCCAGGGGGACGTGGATTACACGGCACTCGCCGCGCTTCAGCGTCTGCACGGCGTGGGCTACACGCTCGACGCCGAGGAGATGCAGGCGCAAGCCGATGCTGCTGACGCCCAGCGGGACTGGGCACACGCCGAGCACGAACTGCAAGGTGTGGACGCCGACCTCAAGGCGCTCGGCATCTTTGCCGACAACGCCGAGGACGCCGCCGCGCAACTGGTGGCAGCGGGGAACCCCGACCCCGAATTGCTGGCCCGGCTCGAAGCCCTGGTCCGCGGCCACGGGGGCAATCCCATACGCGATTACGGAACGTTTCAGGCGCAGGCCTGGTACGAGCCGGACCCGCAGCCGGGCAGAAGCGTGCAGCCCCGCGCCCTTCACCCCAGGGTGGAAGAAGCGCTGGCCGGCGCCCTGTTCGTCACGGGTGACTGGGAGAGCCTCCGGGTGCCCCGCCCCCTGAAAGCCGAGGCGTTCGACCGGCTGGTCGAACTCTTCACCGCCGCCTTGAAGCGCAAGCAGGTGCCGGTGGTGGCCGCCGACACCGACGACCTCGTCGGCAGGGCTGCCGTCATGGCCGCCCGCCGTCTCGGCCTGAAGACCGTGGCCGTGCAACTTGCCGGGTGGGAGTTCAAACCTGCCCGGATGCAGATGCGCTGGTGCGAGCGTACGCCCAGCGGTGTGGACGTTCCGGTCGCCCGTGCGGAACTGCAGGTGCGTCTCGCCGAGCTGGTGGGCGAAGTGTGCAGCCTCGGAGAAGTGGACGACATCCTCGCCCACAATCTCACCCGTCAGGGCAAGCCCAGGGCGGCGCTTGACGCCTCCTGGACCAGGCACAACGGCCTGTACTGACCCCTCCCAGGGCCTCTTGGTCCGCCACCCCCATGCAAGACCGGGGGGCGCGAGGCGCGGATCCCCGGCGAGGAGTACAGGAATGTCCCCCAAAATCGAGGCCCTGCTGGGCCTGCTCGGCAGGATCGGCTGCGGAGTGTTCGCCCTGTTCATCTTCCTGGGGTACTTCACGGTGCCAAGGGAGTGAACGCATGAGTCTGCCAGCCGCAGCCGTGGCGACCACCCTGCTCCTCTACGGAGCGTGCATCGGCTTCTCCCTGTTCTGGCGGACCTTTTTCCGCAGGTAAGCTGCCGCGGCGCTTCCAACCACAGTTCTCTTCCGGGCGTCCGCGCGCCCGTCACCCCTCTGCAAGACCGGGGGTGTGACGCGACACGCGCCCCCGGCAAGGAGACCTGCGATGGACAAGACGATCCTGCTGGGCGACCTCACCGCCCTGCGCCCCAGCCACCCTGGCGTGACCGACTTCCTGACCGGGAAGTTCGTGATTGCCGGAACCGGACACCGCCCCGACAAACTCGGTGGGTTCGGCCTGGAGGCACTCGAAGCGCTCATTGAGGTTGCCAGGGGTTACCTCCTCAAGCTCAGGCCTGACGTCGTCATCACGGGAATGGCGCTCGGCTGGGACACCGCCCTGGCGGCCGCCGCTCTCGGGCTGCGGATTCCCTACGTCGCCGCCTTGCCCTTCCCCCGCCAGGCCTCGCGCTGGCCGCAACTCGACCAGGAACGCCACCTCGGACTCCTGAAGCGTGCCGCGCTGGTGGTCTGTGTGGGTTCGGACGACCTGGCCGATGCGGACATCCGCTCCGCGATGCAGTGGCGCAACGAGTTCATGGTCGACCATGCTCACCTGCTCCTCGCGTGTTTCGACGGCAGCGCCGGTGGCACCGCGGGCTGCGTTAAGGATGCCGTGGAGCAGGGCAAAACGGTCGTCAACACTTACCGAAAGTGGGAAGAGGTGACACGCTCGATGCAGGCCGAGCAGGTCGTGACCGCCGCAACGGTTCACCACCCCGAGTTCGGCAGCGGTGTCCTGCGCGGTAAGACCGAGATGAAGCACGGCCCGTGCCTCATCGTGGATTTCGAGCACTGCACCGCCATCGTCCCCGAGGCGAGCGTGCGTGAGCAGGCGAGGGCAGCCTTGGAAGGAGACCTTCCGAGGATCGTCCACCCGAAGTTCGGAGAAGGCACTGTTCTCCAGAAGGTTGCCACCGTGCTGGGCGAGATGACCCGGGTGTCTTTCGAGAGTGGACCCCGAACGCTTCTGACCCCCACGGAACGACCTACGAGCCACCCTCTCCGCGAGCGTGCGCCAAATCCTCCGGCCTTTGAGATCGGGCAGCAGGTGGCCCACCCCATTTATGGACGGGGTGACATCGTCGCCGTCAGCTCGACTGCGCTGGGAGAAGCCGCGACCGTCGCTTTTCCGAGCAGCACCCAGAAACTCCTGATGACCAGCCTCCAGCCGGTCTAGTTCCAGCAAGGGCCAACTTCCCCCGGGACAGCGCGCGTCCTCAGCCTCCAGTTCACCGGGGGCGCGGCGCGACAGCGACCCTCGAAGAGGAGTACCCACATGGCCACCGCCACCCTGACCTCCAAGCTCAACAGCCGTACTGCCGCTCCTGCCTTCACCACTCCCGCGGACGACTTCGAACTCGCCCGCCGAACCGCCGAACAGGACTTCGTCCTGCTCAGTGATGCGGAAACGCTCCGGCTTGCGGGCATCCTGGCGAGCGAGGACAGCACGGCACTCCAGAAGGAGTACGCCTACACGCTGCTGCACCGCGCCCTCAGTCCCATCGCACTGCTGGCGGCACGTGAACAGGCAGGGAATTTCGTCAGCTTCTCCGCTGCCCACAGCGCCGCGCTGATCAGCCTCTGGCGCGTCGTGCAGCGCTGGGATCCCAAGCGAGGCATGAGACTCTCCGCCTTCGTGCGCTTCACGCTGCCGGTCGAGCTGGAACGTGAACGCAAGGAAGCTGAAGCCATCAGCCGCAGCGACTGGTCCCATATCGCAGTCAGGGCGGCGATCCACGAGATCATTCAGAGCGGCCATAACCGCCCCTTCATGACCGCCTACAGCGACACCCAGGGTGAAACCCTTGCCCCCCTGCTCCGCCGTCCCGGTCTCCCCGCCCCGCTCGTGCTCCGCTTCCCGGCCCACACCACCGTCAGCCTTCAGGCGGGCCTCACGGTGCGGACTCCCCCGGAGAAGGTCGAGAACGGTGCCGGCAAACCCCAGCCCAACCCGCTGCTGTCCTGGTTCTCCGGCCACAAGTCCATCACGGTCAGAACCTTTCCCAAGCCCCGCAACTGGCCCCGCAAGACCACGCGTGCCAGGACCGGGTACAAGGTGAGGCAGTTGCAGGACGTGGGGGAAGCCTTCCGCTCCACCGTGTTCGGCAGCAAGTTCACCTCCCGCTTGATGCAGACGCGCGTCTTCAGTCGTCCTCCACGACCCATCCGTGAGGAAGACGTCACGCCCCGCATGGTTCAGGACGTGATGCGCCAGAACCGCAAGCTCAAAGGTCAGCCCTTCGACGAGCAGGCCTGGAGCGTCACGCGAATCGGAGCCCTGATGGACGAGCTGTACACCGTCACCTCCTATGACGTCACCATTCAGGACGACGAAGGAGATGAAACCCGCTTGATCGATTTCCTTGCCGCCCCCGATCAGGTCGACGAGGAGTTCCCTGAAGAAGAGTTCGATCCCGAGCAGGTGCAAGACGCCGCGCGGATCACCGAACGCCTTCAGAAAACGGGACTGTGGGAGATCGCGATGAAAATCCCCCTGCACAGGTTCCTGCTCGCCTACCGCGCTGGCCGCCCCGGGTTCTGCACGCTGTGCTCCCGGTACGGTATTCGCGTCAGGCACGCCACCGAGATCATGGGGGCCATCGAAGCGACCCTTCGCTGAGCCTTTTCCCAGAAGTTCCACCCGCAACCTACTGCTGGTTGCCAACGCGTACTGCTCGCGTCGCCCTTCAATCTCCGGATTGTCGGGCAACTTTTTTTGGGGCCTGGAGAGGGACTTGACAGCGGCACCAGGGTGTTGAGAAGGTCCGGGTATGGACGAGCAGAAGATCATCACGCGGTACCTGCAGGAATATGGCCTGCTGGGGGTCTACATCGACCACACGCCGCACGGGGACTATCCGCTGCTGCATCTCCGGGGGCGGCTGGACCTGGACCTGCTCATCGAGACCCCTCACCTCGGCCGGGCGGCGGCGCAGACAGGCACGCTGGCCGGCCTGTGGGCGGGGGAGCAGGTCGGCGTTCACACGGCACAGCCAGGCGCCCTCGAGATCGAGTCCTCCCATCCGGAGCTCGCGGACCTGATACGTCAGCACGTCACCAATGCGGCCCAGGACATCCAGCGCGCCTTCCGTCTGGTTGATCTCCTGGAGGGGCCGGACCACGGGCTGGAAAGCCTGACGTTGCGGGCCGAGCACCCGGAATGGGAGGAACCGCTGGACCTGTCCCGGCAGCTCGGCACCGCGACGCCGCTTGAAGGAGGCTCGCAAAGCCTCTCACGGGATGAGCGGCTCGACCGGGCCCGGGCCCTGCGGGGCCAGACGGTCATGGATACCTTCGACGTGCGGGCGCTGCGGCAGGCGGAAGCCGAGCAGGAACGCGTGTTGCTGCACTTCCCGCCTCCCCGGGACAGTGAGCAGGACCCGGAACCTCGCCTCTCCGACGAGGACGTCCAGGCGCTCGCGTGGCAAGAACGCCTGCTGCGGGTGGAGGGTGCGGGCGAGCCGGGGGACCGGCTGGAGGACGACCTGCTCTTCTGAAGCGAGGCGTCCAACCTGACCTGCACACATGCTGGGGACGTGAGCACCAGGCTTCTCCGGATCACCCGCCCAGCGCCGCTGCTGCCGACCGAGTGCGCCCTGCAAAGTGAGGATGAACTCTCCTCACATCTGCGGGCGCACATCGTGGCTTTTACGGCTGCGCCCGAGGCGCAGGCGATCGCGCGGGCCCTCTGGTCGCAGGGGGAAGTCAGGGACAGCCTGACCCGGACGCATTACCTCTGCCGGGAGGCGACGGGGGAGCTGACGGCCTGCCCGCACTGTGACCAGGCCGTGCCCGAGGTGGTGCACGGCGGGGTGAGAAGCGCCTGGTGCTCGTGCCTGCAAGGAGAATGGCTATGAACAGATCGCTGCTGCTCCCGCTGGCCCTCGCGCTCACGGCGTGTGGGGCGGCGGGCTCCGGTTTCGAGAATCCCTTCGGCGCTCCCCAGGTCCCGGCCCTGACCCTGACCGTGACGCCCCCCACGCTCACCCTCGCGCCCGGCGCCACGGCACACGTTGGCGTCGCCGCCTTCAGTGGGAGCGTTGCCCTCGGGACACCCGTGCTCGAACCGGTCGAGATCGCGGGGATCCGCGCGATCCCGGACGCCAGCGGCATGACCGTCAGCGTGAGCGGGAGTGCCATCCTCGGCAGCTACAGCCTGCCCGTCCGGGGCCTCTCCAGTCGGGGGCAGGGCCAGACCGTGCTCGACGTCGTGGTGGGGTCCCGGCAGGCCGGAGGGTCGGGCCAGTGAACGGGATGCGTTTCCTGCTCGCCTGCCTAGCGCTGCTGCCCGCAGGGGCCCTCGCCTCGACCAACCCCTACCTGGGAAACAGCAGCACGCGGACGTACTACCTCGCCGAACTTGAGGACTGTCCGGGGAAGCTGGATATGCAACCCGGTGACCTGTGGACCCTCACCTTTCCCGACAAGCTGGCGGACGCTTTCGTGACCCGCAACGGCCTCGTCGAGCGTCGCTTGCAGGACAACCGGCTAATCATCGCCGTCGTGGGGCCCAGTGGCAGCACTCCGGCACTGGTCCTGACCGAGGACGGCCGGGCCCCGCTCTTCAGCATCACCATCCAACCCGGCCCCGGGGGACGGAACAAAAGCGTCATCGTCAAGCCCGGTCTCCCGCCGGGCGGCTCCAGGTGCGGGGCCGCGGGCAGCGCGGCGCCACGCACGGCGGCGGTCAGGGCCACGACGCCCACCCGCGTGGTGAGGTCTGCCCCAGCCCCAAGCCGCCCGACCACCGCCACCGTTCGCCCGCCCGTCGCCACGCCGCCGCCAGCCGGGAGGGCCATCACCCCGTCCACCCGTCCGCCCGTCAGGGAAGCCGCCCGTGTGCCCGTGACCGCTGCGACTTCCACCCCGGCCAGGGCGGTTTCCGCCCCGGCTCCCGCGAGAACCACCGGGCGTGCGGTCACGCCACCGACGCTGCCTGCCCCAGCCAGTCCCACGCGGGCGAGTTCCAGCCCGGCTCCTGCAGTAGCCACCACCCGTACGGTTGCGGCACCGCCGGTTTCCGCCCCCACCCCCTCCACCCGACTGACGGCCAACGCAGTCCCGGCCACACCCCTTTCCCGCGCAACCACGACACCACTGGCCTCTGCCCCGGCCAGACCTGTCCGGATGGCCCCCACTCCGGTCCTGCCCCCCTCCGCCAAGCGTCTTCCCGTGTCCGTTCGGACCCAGGGGCCTGGGGCACTGCGCGTCTGGGTGGTGACCGGGCAAAAGCAGCGGGGCGTCCTGACGTTCACGCTGAGCAACTCGCTGGACTCGGGCGTGGTCCTGAGGCGGGAAGACCTGCACGTGGCTCAGGCTTCGGGAAGTGGCAGCGGCGCGCTGGTCATCCCGGCCGGACAGACGCTGACCTTCGACGTCGCGCTGAAGGGTCCCCTGCCGCCCGTGCTCGGACACCTCACCTGGTCGGGAAGCGTTGTGGGAAGCAGGGAGGGCTTCGAGATCAGCGCCCTGCTCGCGCTGTGAACCAGGGCTCTCTTCGGGCCGCACTGCAACGCCTCCTCGTGTGGCGAGCCGTGCGGCCCGGTTCCGCGCTGTTGCCCGTCCTGACAGACACGTTGGAACAAGCGGGGCTCGCCATGCGGGTTCCCACGGCCATCGGTCCGGGCCTCACGTTGTCCCGGCAGGCGCGGCAGTGGTTGGAGGTTTCCCCCGCTGTCACGAGTGAGACGGTGGTCGCCAACACCCTGTACCTGCAAGACGCCGTGCTGGCCCTCACCGCGGCGGGCTACCGTGACCTGCGGCCCGGCCGGGGCATCTTCCTGGTGACGACCGGGCCGGGCGGCGCGCCCTGTCCGGTCCTCGGGCGCTTCACCAGCGGGGGGTACAGCGGCAGGCGTGTGCGCGAGCACGTCGAGCGGCTGGAGCCGGACCTGCTGAGCGGACGTGCCCGGCTGGTCGTCGTCCACCCGGACCCTACCCGGTTTTCCTACCGCCACCCGCGGTTGCAGTTGCTGCACGTCCCGCCGAGGTGGTCGTCGTGATGTCCACCACCAGAAAGCTCCGCCCGGCACCGCCGTGACGCTCGGCGAGGTGTGCGGTGCGGGCACGGGAAGGCGTGCCCCAGACCAGGCCCTGGAAGGTCCGCCGGTCGCTGAAGGCCTGGAACTTCTCACGGGTGATCGCCGGAGGGTACCCGCCGTCGTACTCCACCGCGACGACCTGACCGCCCGGTCTGCGCCACAGGGCGTCCGGGCGGGAAGTGCCGTGGCCCTGCGCCCGGTTCCACTCCTGCCGGGGTGCCCCGAGCAGGTACCTGAGTTCCGCCGTGCTGGCATCGTGTGCCAAGCTCCAGGCGGGCTCCCAGAGCAGCCGCTCGGGCTCGCGGGTGATGAAGGTGGTTCTCTTGACCGGAGAACTGTTCGACAGCGGCTTGAACTGCACCTCGCGATGCGGAAAGTGCGAGAGGACGGTCTCCTCCCGCACCTCGTAATGCCGGACTACCTGCGCGAGGGTCAGGACCCGGTCCACCTCCAGGGCCAGCGCCACCTGCCTCAGGCGGATAGGGGCAGGGGTGAACTTACTGCCCATTCCCCTCACTGTTCCGGCGCACCACGATTTGCAGCGTCGTTCCCTTCGGCAATTCAGCGACGTTCACCAGAGAAGCCTTGCCTTCGGGAAGTTGCAGCGATCCCAGCGCGCCAGCGCCCGTGAGCATCCAGAAGTTGGGCGTGTTGGCGGCGCTGGAGGTCACCACGCTGCCTGTCCCGCCGACCCCGGTCTGGACCGTGACGTTCCGTTGGTTCACCATCGCGTCCACGAAGGCTTTCGCGCCACCGAAAAAGCCCGACATCAGGGACGACACGAGGTTCGGGGCTGTGGGTTTGACCTGCGTTCGCACTCCTGGCAAGCCGTCGGGGCCGTAGGCGTCCGCCACCAGGGGGTACTCGCGGTTCCCCTGCAACACGGTGTCGAAGGTCATCTGAATCCGGCCCTGAGTGTCGAGTTGAGGCGTTCCGCGCCAGGTCGCCCCGTCCTCGGTCTCCGCGTAGACCGGCAGGCCAGTGGCCATCCCCTGAACGGCCAAGGCCCCCACCAACAGCTTGGCGGCCAGCGGCCGTCCCACCAGGTAAGGCGCAGGAGCTTCCGCTGGTGGGGTCGTTGCCGCACTTTCGGCGGCACCCTGGAGCGCCGCGTCACCCGTCCCGGTCATGCCACTGAGACTGTAGGAGGAGGCCGTGCTGGTGCCTGCTCCCGAGGATGTGGTGGCCTCGGACGTTGAACTCCCCTGCATGGAGAGCAGCCCCAACACCTGGGTACTGTTCTCTGCCATCGGGGGACGCTGGTCGCTCTGTTCCTGCGCGCCGGACGCCGTGGATCCGGGCGCACCTCTTCCCTGGGCAGCGGCCAGGCTGACCAGCCCGGGAGGAGTAGGGTCCGCTGCTGCCGTGCTGCTCAGCCTGTAGCGGGCGGAACTTGAAGAGTTGCCGGACTCCGAAGTCGCGGTTGCCGCACCGGCGTTCGCCGAACTCAGCCCGTAGCGGCGCGATGCCTCGCCGGACGTACCCTGGACGGCGCTGCTGCTCAGCGCCCACGGACGCGCCTCGCCGCCGGTGGTCCCACTTCCCGATGTGTCCCGCGAACCGCTGAGCGCCGGAGGAGCCTGCACCGCCTGGTCCTTCGGCGTGCGGGCCTGGAGCGGCGTCCTCTGGGGAGAGGTATGACGAATGACGATCGGTGCGCTCAGATGCGGTACGGGCGCGACCGGAGAAGACGGCAGCGTCGTGGGCCCGACCGGCATAGGCGGGCCCACGACGGTCGGTACGGTCCCCTCCTCTACCGGCGTGAGGTTCACTGCGGGGGCACTGGGACCCGCTGATGAGGCGTCCTCCACGCCCAACCCTGTCGGGTCTACCCGTGCGTCCACGGGGGGTGCGTCGGGGCTCGGTTGGATGGGGGTGGTGGGCACCGTGTCCTCTGGGGCAGGCACCGCGTCGCTCTGGACACGCGGCGTGGTCTGCGGCGAGGCCACGGCTCCCTCGTTCGCCGGCACCACCGGGGGCTGCTCGGCCACCCGGCTGGCGCTGACCTCGTCTCCGGAAGGGACCAGGACATAGAACGCCACAGCCGCAACTGCTCCCGCTCCGAGCAGCAAGTTCCGCACCAGGGCCGTGTTGGGCGCCTCGTCACCATTGACCGTCTTCTTCTGGAAGGGGGCCTTGAGCCAGCCGAGCACTCCCGTACGTGCGGTGGCGCGTGTGGCCTGGCGCTCGACCAGCTCGCTGCTCAGCAGCTCGTCCGGGTCGTATCTCAACCCCGAGAAGTCCTGCGCCAGGCCCGGGTCCTTGAGGTTGAGCTCACGCACCAGCGATCCCCACTCCTCCGAATCGGGAGGTGGCAGGTGCTCCACGTCCACACCGTGGTTCACAAGCTTGGGCCGCAACGCTTCCAGCCGTTCCTGATCGATCTGCATGGCCGCATCTTCACCTCGGCTCAGGTTGGACGCCTGGGCGCAGGGCGCCTCGGCGGCCCCTTCCAACCTGAGCCGCACCCACCATGTGCCGCAGGAGGTCAACCGTGGGCTTCCGAGGAAAAGGAGTGGATATGAAGACTGCCCTGCACGCCATTCGCCCGTACATCCCGGGCCTCCGGGATCTCCTCTTCAGCCTGGGGCTGTTGTTGGTGTTCTTCTTGTTCAATCAGGTGGCCGCACAGACCATCGATGGCGCTCTTGGCACGAATGTCACCAGCAAGGGCTGCAACTTCGTGAAGAGCGTCGAGACCAGCATCGCTTTGAAGGTTTTCTGTGGGGGCGTCGTGCTTTGGGGCATCATCAAGTTCATTCCCACGCGCAAGGACGGTGTTGGTCAGATGCTGGCCGGAGTCATTGGCTTTTTGGTCGTGAGTAAGTTCACGAGCTTTATGAGCACCTTCGGCATGAACTGCTGATCAGGGCTACTTCCCCACCTGGCCTCTCGCTTCAGCAGCCGGGGGCCTTTTTTCTCAGGAGACCTCCCGTGAACAACTGGCCGCAACTCGACGACCTGCAGTTCGAACGGTTGGGCATGAGCCGCAACGCCCTGTTTCTGACGGTGTTCGTGGCCTTTGTCCTCTACCAGGTCGTGGACCATTTCAGCAAGCCGTACCTCCAGGGCGCCGCAGGCGTCGTCCAGCTCGCGCCGCTGTTGGGCACCGCCCTTTTCTGGTGGTTCGTGCTGATCCCGAGGGTTCGCCGATGGAGCGAGACGCTCCCCCGAGGCTACTTCCAGGGCTTGAGCGACTACTACCTCTTCAATCCACAGAACCTGGAAATCACCAATGACCCCATACCCCTGCCGCTGTATGTCAAGGCCCGGCGCAAGCCCCGGCGCGCCTTGCGGAGCATCGTCCAACCTGGGCCGCGCCCATGATGCCCGCCATGCTGTCCAAAGTTCTGACTCATTTCCTGAAAAGGCCCTCCCCGGAGGCGCCTGTCCAGAAGCCCGCCCCGGTGTCGTCCGCGAAGGTCAGGAAGCCTGCACGGGTTGCGCGGCCGGTCTCCGGCAAGAGCCTGATCGAGCAGTTGCCCTGGGCCGAGCCCGACGACGGTGCCGTGTTCCTGCGCGGGGGCGAGCGGCTGTGGTTCGGGTTCGAGATCCAGCCGGCGACCGCCGCGCAGGTGGACTTTACCCGCGCGCAGGCCCTGTCCGAGGGCATCCGCGTGATGCTCAACCAGGCGATCTCGATGGGCGAGGGCGGGCGCCTGGTCGTCGAGCGCGTGCCCGCTCCCGAGGCCTTTGTGGAGTACTTCCTCCAGGGGCAGCGGGCCACCACGCCCGACCCTCTGCTCCACCGGATCATGGAGGCCGAGCACGAGGACCTGCGGGGTGCCCGGCTGCGCGGGGAGATCACCGTCACCCGGTTCTTCCTGACCTTTTACGTCAACGTGCCGAAGCGTCCCAAGGACGTGCCACCCACCGAGGCCGAGTACCGCGCACAGATGGCCCTGGTTCGCCGGAAGCGCACCAACCTCCTGCACCGGCTGGAGGGGCTGGGCCTGAACCCCACGGTGATGAGCAACCGCGAGATCAAGTGGCTGATCTGGAGGTACCTCAACGGGAACCTGGCCGCTGCCCATCCGCCGGCCTTCACCTCCCAACTGGACTTCCGTGACTTCGACCCGGACGACCTGAAAAAGGACCGCTCGGCCGCCACCCTGACCACCCGCTACCAGGTGGCGGAGACCGAGATCGGCACCGATCACCCCGGGTACCTCACGATGGGTGACCGCCTGGTCGGTGCCATCAGCATCGGCAAAGGTGGTAGCGGGACCGGAGTGCACATCATCGACAACTTGCTGGAAGCGCTGCAAAACAAGCACTTCTACGTGATGGTGGATTTCGAGCACCTCCAGCAGGGGACCGAGAAGGCCAGGCTCGACACCGCCGTGGAGGAACTCGAGGGCATGGTCGACAGCCCGGTTATGCGGGCCGGGGAGGGGACCAGCGCGAAGGCGCGCAAGGCGCGTGAGGCCATCCACGAGGCGGAGTACCGGGGAAAGCATTTCTGGCGCCTGGGCTTCACGACGGTGCTGTATGCCCGCACGCGCGAGGAGCTCACGGAGATGCTGGAAAAGACCCGCAGCGAGTACTCGCTGATGCAGGGGGCGCACGCGATCATCAGCAATGAGCAGTTGCGGCGGACCTTTTTCGACGTGATGCCCTTCTCGCGGCAACTCACCATCCACCGCGTCAAGGGGCACTGTTCCAACGTCGCCGACGCCTTTCCTAAAATCAGCCCCTGGATGGGGACCCTGGACCCCATGATTCCCCTGCGCAACCGCCACGGGGGGCTGACCGGACTGAACCCGAAAAAGGGCGGGACGAACTTCGGGATGATGGTGATCGGCCAGTCCGGCGGCGGCAAGAGCGTGTGGAACATGAACCTGCTGCTGAGCATGGTGCCCTCGGGCGTGCGGGCGTTCATCCTCGACCCCAAGCACGACTATGAGGAGACCACCTGGTCGTTGCGCGGGCAGGTGATTTCCATCAGCGCGACGGCCCGACTCCCCGACGGGCGTCCGGTGAGGATCAACATCTTCGACCCTACCCCCGGCGAGGACCAGCCCGGCCCGGAGAAGACCGCCTTCATCATCGCGGTGTTCCGCACCCTGGACCTGGTCCCGGACCGCATGCATCAGGCGGTGTTGGAAGCCGCCCTACAGCAGTTCTTCCTGCTCAAGTCACGTCGGGTTCCGGATCCGGAGAAGGTCGGCGCATACCGCGAGGTGTACATGGGCGGCCGGCTGCGCGACTTCGTGCAGGTGTTGAGCACCCTCAGCCGCATCGGCTCCGAGGGCATTCACGACAAGCCGCACTTCCTCCAGATTCGCGACAGTCTCACCGCGTTGTTCCAGTCCTACCTCGCGGGACAGGGCGGCGTCCTGGGCGAGTTTCTGGACGGCTGGACCACCGTGGAAGTCGACGCTCCGTGCGTGACCTTCGACGTGTACAGCATGTACAACGACCCCACCCTCCGGGCGCTGGGCATCCTGCTCATCGGCGAGTTCATGTTCCAGCAGGCGGCCCGCACCGCTGGGACGAAGATCGGCATCTTCGAGGAGTTGGGCGTGCTGGCCCACATCCCTGAACTGGAGCAGCTCGTGAACCGCTGGTTCAAGACCGGCCGCAGCCTGGGCATGATTCCGGTGGGCACCTCGCAGGACGTGAAGGACTTCGAGAAATTGGGTGGCCTGATCAACAACAGCGCCTGGGTGGTGATGAGCGCCCTGGGCGCGGGCGAGATCGCGGGGCTCCAGGAAGTCATGCACTTGTCCGACAAGGTCGCCGAACTCGCGGCCTCCTTGACGTTGCGGCCCGGCGTGATGGGCGAGTACCTCGTGCTGCAAAAGGTTGCCGACAACGTGCATGTCGGGGACGTGGTGCAGCTCTGGATGAGCCCGGAAAAGCTCTGGACGGTGACCACCCAGGATGAGGAGAAGACCAGGCGGCAGACGTACACGCAACGGCTCGGCGGCCGCACCGAGGCCATCTTGCAACTCGCCGCAGAAGTCCGGACCAGGAGGAAAGTCGCATGAACACTTCCACCCCTCACGTGTCCGGTCCCGGGAGCGAAGCCTTCATCCGGGAAAGGCAGCTTGCTGGGACGCTTGCAGGGACCCCTGCCCGGAGCACGGACTTCCCTGCGGGGAGGCCGTCGGTGACCCGGGCACCTTCTCGCCGGTTCGTGACCCTCGGCGTTGCGCTCAGCCTCGCCCTGCCGTCGACGGCTCATGCCCAGGACCTGGGGAGTCTCACGGATCTCCTGCAGTCGGGCGGCCTGATGAGTTTGATCGGCATGATCCCGGGTCTCAACTTTCTCGCGGGCCTCGGCCCGCTCACGGACATCCTGAAGATGATTCCGGGCCTGGACACGCTGCTCGGGCAGATTCCCGGCCTGAGTCAGTTGCTGGACCTGATCGGCCTGGGGGGAGGGTCGAACCTCGGCCCGCTCCTCGGGCAGATCCAGCAGGTCCAGAAGTGGTTGACGGCCGCGCGGCAGATTCAGGATACGGCGAAGAACATCATCCGCCCGAACAACTACACGGACTTCGTCGCCAGCGCGAACAGCGTCATGCGTCTGGCGGGCGTGAACCAGGTCTTCAGCCAGGGCCAGTACCAGCAGGACCCGCAGGGCGTGGCTCAGGCGGCCATCGATGCCCTCACCGACCAGCAGCGTGAGGTGCTGGGTCGCCTGCGTACCGCGATGACGCCTGCCGAGGCCGTCGCGGTGCGCGAGCAGGCCGCGGGACTTCAGGATCTCAAGGCCAGGGTTCAGCGGAACGCCGACAACGCCGAGGCCCAGAGCAACACGCAGAGCCTGACCAAGGAGACCCAGGACCGGGCGCTCGACGCGCTGGACTACTCGCAGGGGGCGGCCCAGGCGCTCAAGGACAACAAGAAAATCGAGGACATCAGCCGGATGGTGGGTTCGGCCTCGCTGGAATCCCTGCGGGTCAGTGCCCTGAACAGCGCCGCGCTCACGGCCGCGCTGGCCAACCAGACGAAAATTCAGGTGGCGCAGGCCGAGACGCTCGGACAGATGCTGGAGGAGATGCAGCGTTCGCGGCTCGACAAGGCGAACGCCATCGCCCGAATGATGGAAGCGCAGCGGCAGCAGGCCAGGCGTGAGGCCCAGCGCCTGCGCAACTACAGCCGCAACCTCACTGATGGCATGGGCAGTGCCGTGAGCGGCGCAAGCCTGCGTGGAGTCGACCTGCTGGGAGGGCCGTGATGCGGCGCCTGTGGTGCGTCCTCGCGCTGCTGTTCACCCTGGGGGCGCCCGCCCTGGCCGAAAGCGATCCCGGAGCGGGGGGCCTCAGCCCCATCTGTCAGACCATGCTGGAGCGCAACGCACCGGCTCAAGGGGGAAGCCGCATCAACCTGGAGACCTTCGTGCCCGATCCCGGGTGCTGGCTCCAGGCGAGCATCAAGGACATCAATGACGTCAACCTGTTCACGGTCACGGCGGCCATCGCCAAGTTCATCGTGGTCGCCAGCGTCCTGTGGGCGCTCCTGACCTCCATCGGTCGCGGAACGGCCACGCCATTCCTGCGTGCGCTGGCACTGGGCTTCGTGGCCTTTACCGCGGCGAACGCCTACACCACGAAAAGCGGCGTTGGCTGGGTCGCGGCGGACTGGGCGATGGGCGCCTGGCAGACGGCTTACGTCGGAAGCGCGCGGGTCGGTCAAGCCATGCTGGACCAGCGCATCCTCGCCAAGACGAAGGAACTGGACGAGAAGATTTCCAACTACGTCGCGATCAGCATGGACATCCAGGCCATCGCCACGCAGAAGGCCCTCTTCGGGACCAAGGCGGACCCCAATACGCTGGAGACGGCTTACCAGGAGATGCAGAAAACCGTCGACAGCGGGAGCAACATCAAATCACCCCTTCCGAAGTCGGCCTACTCGGCGGCGTACTTCCTCACGCTGGGCATCTTCAGCGTGTTCGCGATCCTGGTGTACAGCAGCGGCATGATGGTGGTGATCAGCGTGCTGGCCCTGCCCATCGTGCTGGCCCTGACGACCCTCGGGTCACGACAGTTTCTCCAGACGGTCGGCGTGATCTGGCTGTCCAACGTCGTCAGCATCCTGATCATTCCAGTCTTCATGGCGATCCTGATGACCACCATGCTCACCAGCCCGGTGCAGAGCCTGAACGCCAATCTGCAGTACAACATCGAGATCGGCACGCAGATGTTGACTGAGGTCAAGCAGCGGCTGGACAGTTGCAGCGGCGTCCTCTTCGTGGCCTGCCGAGCGGTGGAGGGGATCGGTGCGGTCATCGACGGCTTCACCCAGGGTCTGGAGAGTGCCTTCATGGGCGTGGGCGTCGCCATCTTCGCCATCATCGTGGCCTTTTCCGTCGCGGTCTCGCAGTTGCGGCGCATCCCCGCCACCGTCGAGCGCATCCTCGGCGGCCTGGGCGGTGGGGAGTCGAGCGGTGTGTTCACCGACTTCAACAAGCGTCCCAGGGAACGCCGGCAACGCGCGGCGGCAGACGCGAGCACCCAGAAGACACCCGCCCTCGCCCCGCCGGCCAGCAGCGGCCCGAAGGTGACCGTCACGCAACTGCCCAAAGGAAACGGCCTGCCCGGCGGCGGCGTGACGGTCCCCAATCCCAAGGTGATCCTCGCGCAGGCCACCACCCGCTCCGTCCGGGGTGCCCTGCCTCCCCCGAAGCCCTGAACCCCGCCTCCTGCGCCCCGCTGCCTGAGTTCCGGGGCGCAGTGTCTTTCCCCGGTCCCCTGAAAGGAGCCCTTCCCCTTGTCCCACGCTTCTGCCCCGGCGGGCACCGTTCAGCAGAGTCAGGGGGTCCGCACCTTCCCGGTCGGCTGGCTGCTGCTGTTTCTCGCCACGCTCCTCGTCCCCGGCTACTTCGCCGTGCACACGGCAGGGCAGGTCTCCCAAGTGATGGTCGCCAAAGGCTGGCCGGCAGCCCTGCACAGCCAGACGTTCCTGCTCGACTGCGTCCTGAGCCAGGCCTGCAACGCGGCATTCCAGCAGGGCTTCGCCCGCCTCTTCCCGCTGTGGTCGCTGGCGTTGCCCGCCGTGGGACTGGTCATCTACGGCTTCAAGGCCCGGCCGCGCACGTACGCCACCAAGGACCCCGGCCTCGCCTGGTGGGCCCAGGCCGACGATCAGGGCCTGAACCAGTACCGGACGCATGACCCGACGAGGCCGGAGAACAAGCTGCTCGGGTACCTCGGCCACCTGCTCAGCGTGGGCCGCGAGGGCAAGATCGAGTACCGCAAGACCTTCCCGCTCTACGTGCGCATGGCGGCGCTCGCCGAGAACGTCCTGGTGCTCGGGGGGGTGGGGGCGGGCAAGACCCGCGGCTACTTCAGACCGCTGATCATGCTGGCCGCCCACCTGGGGTTCACGGTGATCGTCTTCGACTTGAAATACCCACAACCGGACTCCGGCTTCTTCGACATGATCGGGTACTGGGTCAGGCGGCGGCGCAGGGTGATGATGTTTACCCCGTTCAGCCCCAACACGATGCGTCTGCCGCTGCTCGACAGCATCGAGGACTACGCCAGCGCCCTGAGAATGGCGACCACCATCATGCCACCGCCGGAGTACGGCCAGGAGCCCGGCAAGCACTACCGGGACCGGGACCGCGGGGTGCTTGCCGCCTTCCTGCTGTACCTCGCCAGGAGCGACACGCCCAACTTCAGTGAGCTGCTGCGTATGGCGCAGTTCACGCCGAACGAACTCAAAAAGTGGTTCGAGGACCAGGCCGCCTTCGACGAGAACAGCGAGGTGGTCCTCAACCTCAAGGGCATCTTCGCGCAGGGGAACCAGGAGGTCGCCTCGGTCCTGCAGGGCATCAAGAACGCCCTGCGCATCTTCTACAACCCGATGGTGGCGCGGGCGACTGAGAGCCTGGTGGGCGAGAACATCGACGTACGCGCGGCCTTTCGCGAGCCCACTCTGCTCTACATCGGCATCCAGCAGGAGTACATGATGGAGGGCGACGGCGTGGTGCTCCTCCAGCTCGTCAAGCGATTCATCGACCGCGACCTCCAGCGCGAGGCGGCGGCCCAGGGCGGCGTCCTTAAAAGGCACGCCGCGTATGTCCTCGACGAGTTCCCTTCCTTCGGACAACTGCCGTACATGATGCGCTCGCTCGGCGTGCTGCGTTCCTACAACGTGTCCCACCACATCGGGGTGCAGAACCTCGCCCAGCTCGCCGTGGTCTACGGCGACAACTACAGCAAGGCCCTGACCACCAACGTGATCGGCCGCAAGATCTTTTTCCCGCTCGCGGTGGACGACGAGGAGCGCGAGATCTTCTCGCAGTATGTCGGCAAGACCACGGTGTACGACATCAGCGAGGGCGATACCCGTCGCCGCTTCCTGGGCACCTCCCTGGACGAGACCACCCGCCAGAGCATCGGGCTGCGCAAGATCGCGGTGCCGTTGCTCGCCCCCGAGGAATTCCCCCACTTCCGACCGATGGAGGCCGTCATCAAGGTCCGCGGAGCCAACCCCATTCGCACCTTCATGCCCGCCATCGAGGACCCGTTCCTCGACGGGCCAGGCATCCCACGGGGCATCCCGAACCGTCTGCACGAGCTGTACCGCCAGGTCAACCCGGGGCGGGAGAACATGGCCCACGTCACCCAGCAGATCATTCGTTCCGGCATGCTCGGCACGGCCACCACGCCGGAGGAGGACTTCAGCGCGCAGCAGCACGAACGCTTCCGGACCTGGGTGAACGAGGTGCTGGAGAGCGGCGCCCGGGTCCGCTTCAGCGCGAGTGACCGCGAACGACTATATGTTCGGACCGCGGACCTGCCGGAGGCCCTGAAGGAGGGGCGGACCTTGCAGAGCTTCTACTCCCGTGGTTGGACCGGCAGGGCGGACTCCGACGAACTGCGCCTCAAGCCCGAGGGGCTGGCGCTGCTGAATCGCGACCTGCGCCTGCGGCTGAACAAGCAGGCGACCTTCGGCGCCCTCGACCTGTGGCTGGAGCAGAACGGGTCTATGGTCGAAGGTCACGAGGCCCGCGAGGCGCTGGGGCCGGACGAACGCCCGGAGGTCCAGGCGATCCTGGAGGGCGAGCGGGTGTACTTGCGCTTTCTCCCGTGCCGCGACCTGTTCGGGGCGGCGCCGGAAGCGCTCGCCAAACGCATCGGCAAGAGTCAGTACATCCTGATCGACCGCCAGGACCCCTCGGGCTTCTGGAACGCGCTGCAAGATGTCCGGGTGAAGGAACGCGAGCAGGACCCGGCCCCTGTCGAGGGGGAAGACGTTCGCCCTGCATCACGCAAGGCCGCGAAAAAGCGCCCCACCGGCAAGCCCTGGACAGACGATGAGGAGGAAGCTCGCCAGCAGGAACGAATGCAGGAAGCGGCCCCGTTCCCACAAGAGACCCAGGGGTCCGAGGCTGTAGACCGCCGCCCGGGCCCGCGCAAGACCACGAAGAAACGCCTGGCGGGCAGGGTCTGGACGAGCGAAGACGAAGAGACGCGCAGGCAGGAAAGCGGGCAGGCAGCCGACCGGCTCCCGCACGAAACTCTGGGTACCGAAGACGAGGACGGCCCGTCGTTGTGGCAGACCCTGGAGAAACACCGGGCTCCCAAGGAGGGTTAACAAGGGAAGGCACGGTCCCGGGCGCTTCAACCCGGGGCCGCTTTCGTTGTCCTGCCACAGGCGCACAGCTCCGCCTCCCCAGTGTGCCGCGCAGGGCCGAGGTGCCCAAAGATGGGAACGTTATCTCAGCCCTTCTCAGGCACGTTGAGCGGCGTGACGGTACATCCAAGAAGCAGGGATTGCCTCCCGACACTCCCCGGCTCTCCTCCCGGGGAGCGCTCTATTGTCAATGTCGGCTTCGTCGTGGGTCTCCCTCGCTTTTGGTGACGCGGGCCGCCGGGCGTCAAGGCCGGTAAAGCACCCTGGCCTTGAGAAGGTCCAACCCTGCCCGGCCGTACATGCTTCGCTTGATGGTCTTGAGCCGATTCACCT
>NZ_PNOR01000052.1 GCF_002869765.1 Deinococcus planocerae
CCCATTCGGAGATCCCCGAGTCAACGCCTCTTTCCGGCTCGTCGGGGCTTATCGCAGGTAAGCGCGTCCTTCATCGGCTCCAGTGCCAGGGCATCCACCGTGGACCCTTGTTCTCTTGACCATTCTGCTCTGTCCTCAACCCACTCTCCCATAGGGAGAGACGGGTGGATTCGTGCATTTCTCGCTCGCACCTTCGCTTGTCATGCTGCTCGCCTCAACCGAGGCTCAGAAAAGATACAGGCCCGCCCCCGTCTTGTCAACACCTCCACTGCCCCTCTTCCGGTCGGGCGACTGCCGGGGCAGCCTGGCGCTTTGCCAGGGAGTGCTCCATCCGTCCTGCGGGGCTTGCGGGCGTTCGTGCGATCACCCCGACCTCATCGCGGGCGGGCATCATCGGTGGGCAATGTCAGCTCCCGCCCTGGCCCGCCTTCTGGTCGCCGCCCTCCTCTCGTTCTCGCTGACCGCCTGCACGTCAGCGCAGGGGCTGACGGTGGAGCGGCTCACGGCGGGAGGCAGGCTCTACACGGTGGCGGTGGTCGATCTGCGGCAGGACACGTTGCGGCTGCACTGGAAGAGTCCGGCCACGGGCGAGCCCTACCGCACCTTCGAGGGGGTGCGCCGACAGTTGGGCCGGGAGGGGCGGCAACTGCTCTTCGCCACGAACAGCGGCATCTACGCGCCGGGTCTTCGGCCTCTGGGCCTTCACGTCGAGAACGGGCGGACGCTGGTGGGTGTCAACAAGGCGCGCTCGGGTGGGAACTTCGCGCTGCTGCCCAACGGCGTCTTCTGGGTGAAGGACGAGCGGGCGGGCGTGACGGAGACGGGGGCGTACCGGAGGTTGGGGCTCACGCCCGCCTACGCCACGCAGTCGGGGCCGCTGCTCGTGCAGGGGGGGCGCCTGCACCCGGCTTTCAACCGCGAGGGCACCAGCTTCAAGGTCCGCAGCGGCGTGGGGGTGTGCCGCGACGGGCGGGTGCGCTTCGTGGTGAGCGCGGGGCCGGTCAACTTCCACACCTTCGCGCTTTTCTTCCGGGACACGCTGAGGTGCCCGGACGCGCTCTACCTCGACGGCAGCATCAGCGCGTACGCCACGGCGAGCACCGACACACAGCTCAGCGACTTCGCGGGCATCTGGACCGTCAGCCGCCCGGGACCCGGGGCCGTCACGGGCGCACGGTGATGGTGATGACGCTCAGGGGCGCGGCGCCCGGACTCGCCAGGGGACGGACCTCGTAGGACAGGGGCCCCGGGCCGGGCCGACTCTGGTAGCTCCAGCCGCAGGTGGGGTCGAGGGGGATGTCGCGGACGCCGACCACGCGGCCCGCGCGGCGGACGGTCACCCGGTAGCCCTCGCCCTGCCCGGTCCCGCCGAACCGGAAGGGCTCGCGGACCGTCTGTCCGTCCGTGAGGCTCAGGGTGTACTCGCGGTCGCAGACCCCGGTGGGGGACAGGGAGGCCAGGGCGTCCACCGTCACCTCCACCCGTCCGAGTTCGGTGGCGTCCTGGGCGTAGACGGCGTAGGTGTGGGGGCCCGGGCTGGGGCTGGGCACGTCGAGGCGCCAGGTGCCGCCCGGGCCCACCGTCACGTTGCCGAGGCTGGTGTCGTCTTCGAGAATCTGGAGGCTCTCGCCGGGCGTGCCGCGCCCCCGCAGGGTGAAGCTGCCCGCAGGCAGTTGTGCGCCCGGCGCGGGTTCGGCGAGGTCGAAGGTCTCGCTCGGCGGGGCGCTGGGTCCGGCGGCAGGTTCCTCGTCCGGACCTCCACCCACCTCCCCGGCGTTCACGTCGTCACCGGCGGTGACGGTGACCCTGATCTCGCCGCTCGTCGCGCCCTCGCTGCCGCGCACAGTGTACGTATGCTCGCCCAGGGTCGGGGTGGGGAGGGTGACCTGCCAGGTGCCGTTCCCCCCCACCCGGGTGGACGCCACCTCCAGCCCGCCGTCCTCGACCGTGAGGAGGTCGCCGGGACGCCCCGTGCCGCGCAGGGTGAGGTCCGCGAGGGGAAGCTCGGCCCCGGGGGCGGGACTGCGGACGGTGACCCCCGTGCCCGCGGCCCCGGCGGCCCCTGGGACGGGAGGTTGCTCCGAACGCGACCACAGGAGGGACAGGCCGCCCGCCAGGGGCACGAGCAAGAGCGGAATCAGCCACCAGCGAGGGCCCCGTCGCCGGGCGGGTGCCGGGGCCACCGCCGCGCCGGGCCTGGGCGTCCCACCCGTCCCCGCTGCGGGGGAGGGCACGGGCTCGGCCTCCAGCAGCGCCCCGAGGCCGGACGGGCCCGCCGGGAGCAGACCCGGGAGGTGCGGCCCCAGCCCCGCGAGGAGGGCGGCCAGGTGCCGGGCGCCGAGCCCCGCCGTCCGGGCACGGCGAACGAGCAGGCCCAGCACGAGGGGGGTGAGCAGCGCGAGGAGCCTCCCGGCGTTCTCCTCCGGCGCCCCGAGGGCGGACCCGAGCCGGGCCCCGACCCCGGAGGCGTGGCCGAACAGCGTGCCGAGCAGGCGGCGTCCCTGGCCCTCGATCCCGGCCACCCGGGCGGGGTCGCCCAGCAGGTGGGGGTTGAGGCTGCCGTCCGCGTCGACGAGGCGCTCGAAGTCGCCGCCGTGGCCCAGGATTACCCCCGCCGCCGCCTCGGTGCGGCCCTTGCGCGCGACGGCGCCCAGGACGACGGCCAGCGCGGCCTGGGTGGCCTGCGCCGCCGACCCGTCTCCAAAACCCGCGAGGGTCCCCAGACGCACTCCGGCCACTCCACCGAACTGCCCCCTCAGGAACTCGGTCAACTCCTGCGGGGAGAGTCCGCCCGGTGGCGTGTTCCCGGCGGGGGCGCGGGCCGGGGGGTCTACTGCCCCGCCTGCCGTCTGGAGAGGGCCCGGCACGGCGGACACGACGAGTCGGGCGGGGCCGGAGGGCAGGCCGGAGAGCCCGCCGCGCTGGCCGAGGACGCTCAGCACGAGGGGCAGCGTGAGGTGCAGGAGGGTCTGCACCCCCGCCGGGGCGGACGCGCCCGTCACACGCTCCGCGATGGCGACCGCCCGGGGCCCGAGCAAGGCCGGCCCGAGGAGTTGTCCGGCGCGTTGCAGGGCGCCCGCCCCGCCCAGGCTCTCGAGCGCCGCCGGGACGCTGGCGAAGCGGGGGAGGTTCTGGATCGCCTCGTTGAGCTGGCGCTCCCCCTCCGGCGTGCGGGCGTGGTCGGCCAGCGCGGCGAGGAGCAGGGGCAGCCCCTCCCGCAGGACGCGCCCGGCCTCGGCGGGCCCGAGGCCAGCCTCCCGCGCGAGCCGCTCGGCGGCCACCGGACCGAAGAACGTCTGCCACTCCTCTGAACCGTTCATTCCACCTCCTGGGAACACGTTCCCTCTCCCCTGCCGCCGGCGAGCGGCCCGCACCGCGCACCGGTTTCCCTCTCCCCCACCCTACGCGCAAGGGGGGGCGCCCATGCGCACCATTCCAGGCAACGCCGGGGCCTGGCCGAGGGGGGAGGGCCTCCCTCCCGCCGCGCGTGGAGCAGGATGGGGGCGGTATGACCCCACCCGCGCGACCTCGGCCCGGAGAGGAGCAGACGTCCACCGACCCCACTGGGCCGCGGCGGGGGGGCCGCGAGTGAGCCGCGCCCTGCTGGAGGCCGACTTCGCCGCCCTGAACGCGCGGGACGGGGAGGGATTCGCGGCCCTCTTCACCCCCGACGTGCGCTACGAGGTGCCGCAGACCGGGGAGGTCGTGGGGGGTCCGGTGAACGTCGCCGCCTTCGACCACAAATGCCCGGGCGAGTGGAGCATCGAGGTCCGCCGCGCCCTGGCCGACGAGGTTCTGGGCCTGGCCGAGACGCAGCGGGCCGTCGTCGTCCACGAGGACCGGGACGGGTTGATTTCCCGCATCACCGACTGTTGGCCCGGTCCCTACGACCCGCCCGCCTTCCGCGCGGGGTGGCCGGAGACCCGGCGGGAGGAGTAGCCCCGGCTGCTACGCTCGCCCCATGAGGCGAAACATCGGCGGCTCGTCGCCCTGGGAGAGCGTGGTCGGGTACTCGCGCGCGGTGCGGGTGGGCAACGTCGTTCACGTCGCGGGCACGACCGCCACCGTGGACGGCGAGGTGGTCGCCGTCGGGGACGCCTACGGGCAGACGCGGGCGGCGCTGGAGATCATCACCGGGGCGCTGCGGGAGGCCGGGGCGGGCCCGGAACACGTCGTCCGCACCCGGATGTACGTGACCGACATCGGGCAGTGGGAGGCCGTCGGGCGGGCGCACGGGGAGGTCTTCGGCTCCGTCCGCCCCGCCGCGAGCCTGGTGCAGGTCGCGGCGCTGATCGACCCCCGGCACCTCGTCGAGATCGAGGCGGAAGCGATCCTGCCGGAGGGCGCGTGACCCCGCTGCCCACCCGCCTCCTCGGCGCCGCGCCGCCCACGGTCACCCGCCTGGGACTCGGCCTCGCCGCGCTCGGGCGGCCCGGGTACCTCAACCTCGGGCACGGGGAGGACGTGGGCGCGGGCAAGGACGTGGCCGCGATGCGGGGACGGGCCTGGGAAGTGCTGGACGCGGCCTGGGCGGCGGGGATTCGGTACTTCGACGCCGCGCGCAGCTACGGGCGGGCCGAGGAGTTCCTGGGCGGCTGGCTCCGCGAGCGGGGACACGGGGCCGCCGTGGGGAGCAAGTGGGGCTACACCTACACGGCGGGCTGGCGCACGGACGCCGAGACGCACGAGGTCAAGGACCACTCCCCCGCCACCCTGGAGCGGCAGTGGCCGGAGACGCAGGAGGCGCTGGGCCGCCGCCCCGACGTGTACCTGATCCACTCGGCGACGCTGGAGACGGGCGTGCTGGAGGAGGGACGGGTACTCGCCCGGCTCGCGGACCTCGCCGCGCGGGGCGTGCGGGTGGGGCTGAGCACGAGCGGCCCCACGCAGGAGGCCACGCTGCGGCGGGCGCTGGAAGTCCGGGTGGACGGCGTAAATCCCCTCAGCGTGGTGCAGGCGACCTGGAACCTGCTCGACCCCTCGGCGCAGGAGGCGCTCGAGGGGGCCCACGCGGCGGGCTGGGGCGTGGTCGTCAAGGAGGGGGTGGCGAACGGGCGATTGACCGCGCGGGGGACTCCTCCGCCCGCCCTGGCGGAGGTGTGCGCCGAGTTGGGGACGACTCCGGACGCGCTGGCCCTCGCCGCGGTCCTCGCGCAGCCCTGGGCGGACGTGGTGCTCAGCGGGGCGACCACGGCCCGGCAACTGGGCAGCAACCTGCGCGCCCCGACCCTGAACCTCACCCCCGGGCACCTGGACGCCCTGCGCCCACTCGCCCAGCCCCCGGCGGCCTACTGGCGGGAGCGGGCGGCCCTCCCGTGGACGTGAGGAGCGCCCGCCCCAGAAGTGGGCGGGCGCGGGGAGGGGCCGGAGTCAGGCGATCAGGCGAACGCTTTGCAGGGCGGTCCGGTGCATCAGCAGCAGGTAGCCCGCGCTCTCCCGGGAGAGGCGGCCCGCCGCGTGCAGGGTGCGCAAGGTCGGCAGGTGGTACAGCTCGCCGTCCTCCCCCCGCGCCATGTCGGTCTGGTCGAACGCGGCGAGCTTGAGGCCTCTTTTCGATTCGTCCATGAACCCTCCCGGCGCACCCCAGAGGATGAGGGGCTCCTTTAGCCTTCCTAAAGTATTCACGCCCTTCCTGTCAGAGGTCTGACGGGGAGGTCACAGACCTAGACGAGGCCCCGTGCGCGTCCCTGTTTCACCCTCACGGCGGGACCAGGCACGGCAACACCCGCCGGGCGTCCGCTCAACCGCGTTCCGGGTGGAGGTGGCCCCCTCTACTCGGCTCTTCGCCGGACGTCCTCCCCGTCGGCGAGCGCCTGGAGGGCAGGCCGCAGCGCCGGGAGGTCCACCCGCGCCGTGTGCCACACGAGGGCGGGGTCGATGCCGAAGTAGTCGTGGGCCACGAGGTTGCGCACGTCGCGCAGGAGGGCCCAGGGGAGTTCAGGGTGGGTGTCCTGCACAGCCTGGGGGATGAATTTCGTGGTCTCACCCAGGCGCGCGAGGTTGTGCAGCACGGCGTCCCAGGCGCGTTCGTCGGCGAGGAAGGTCGTCAGGGTGTGCCCGCGCGTGTCGTCGGCCACCCGGTCCACGGCGCCCAGCAGGTCGAACACCCGCCAGCGCCAACGCTTCGGGCGGTGCGAGGGCCGGGGCGGCGGGCCGGGGTCGAAGACGTCCACCGCGTCCTCCAGAATCTCGCCGCGCAGGGGCGGCCCCAGGGCGCCCTCGGTCATCACGTCCACCCGGCGCCGCAGCAGGTCCTCGAACACCTCCTTGGCGCGCATCAGGTCGAGCAGGCCCACCGGGCGGCCCGGCGCGAAGTCCACGAGCAGGTCGATGTCGGAAGCCTCGCCCGCCTCTCCCCGCGCCACCGAGCCGAAGACCCGCACCCGGGCGACGCCGACCGCGCGCCACCGCGCCTCTGCCCCGCGCAGTTCCCGGGCGACGGTGGGCAGGCGCAGGTCGGGGAAAAGCGGAGCGGAGGAAGGAGGCATCGGGAGACAGGATAGGGGCAGGAGGGGCGGGCGGTGCCGGGGGGCGGGGCCTTGCCGTGTCACCATGCTTTCCGGATGATCGTCGCCATCGGACACGACCTGATCGAGATCGAGCGCATCCGGGGCCTCTTGAGGCGCGAGGGCGAGCGGGCCTTGAAGCTCTTCGCCCCCACCGAACTCGCCTACTGCGCCCGGCTCGCCGACCCCGCCCCCAGCTTCGCCGCCCGCTTCGCCGCCAAGGAGGCCTTCCAGAAGGTCTGGCCGCGCCCCCACGGCTGGCGCGACGTGTGGGTCGAGCGAGGGCGCACGCCGGACGGCCCCTTCCCCTTCGCGCCCCCCGTGCTGGGCTTTTGCCCCGAGATCGCGCGGGAGCTGGAGGCGCGCGGCTGGGTCGCGCACCTGACCCTGACCCACACCAAGGAGCACGCCTCGGCGGTCGTGGTGCTGGAGGCGCGGGAGCCAGCGCGCGGGTGATCCGCCTGATCGCCACCGACCTCGACGGCACCCTGCTGCGCCCCGACGGGACGGTGAGCGCCCGGACGCGGGCGGCCCTCGGCGCGGCGCGGGCGGCGGGCCTCCAGGTCGTGCCCGTCACGGCCCGGCAGCCGCGTGGGGTCCGCCGGATCGCGGGGGCGGCGGGATTGACCGAATACGCCCTGTGCGCCAACGGGGCGTACGGCGTCCACCTGGGCACGGGCGAGACGCTGTTCGAGGCGCAGGTGACCGTCGCGGCGCAGCGCACACTCGCCCAGGCGCTGACGAGGCGGGGGCCGGGCGTGCTGTTCCTCAGCGTGCGGCAGGGGGGCGAGGTGTACGTCGCGCAGGAGGGGTACGCCGCCGTTGCCCGCTTCGAGGACCACAACCGCGAGCCCGCCGAGCTGGGCACCCACGCCCTCGACGACGTGCTCGCCGCCCCCAGCCTCAAACTCATCGTGCGGCACGCGACCCTCACGCCGCGCGAGCTGCTCGCCGAGCTGCGCGCCCTCAACCTCGGGGGCTTCGCGGTGACCCACTCCGGCGCCCCCTTTCTGGAGGTGCTGGCCGAGGGGGTGGGCAAGGCGTGGGGCCTGACCCTCCTGTGCGGGCGGCTGGGGGTCGCGCGGGAGGAGGTGCTGGCCTTCGGGGACGCCCCCAACGACGCGGAGATGCTCGCCTGGGCCGGGCGCGGTGTGGCGGTGGCGAACGCCCACCCGGAGGCGCTGGAGGCGGCGGACGAGGTGACCCTCTCCAACGCCGAGGACGGGGTGGCCCGCGTGATCGAACGGTTAACGGCCCAATCGTCGGCGGGCTGACACCCCGGCGGAGCGGGAGCCTCCTACGCTTGGGCATGAAACCCTGGTTGCTGCTGGCCGCGCTGCTGGTCTGGGCGCCTCCCCCCGCTCTCGCGCAGACCACGGCGCCCCCGGTCCCGGTGCCGGGCACGCCCGCCGAACTCCAGGCCCTGGCGCGGGGCCGGGCCCTCATCGCCGACTTCTACGCCCTGCGCCTCGAACGGCTCTGGCGGGCCTTCACCCCGCAGGCCAAGGAGCAGTGGGGCAGCCTGGAGGCGTTCCAGGCCTTCCGCGAGGCGGGCGCGAGAACCTACGGGGCCGAACGGCAGGTCGTGGCGGAGCGGACCTTCACCGAGGACGGCGTGACCTACTACGTCCGCAGCGCCGTCTTCGAGCGTGACCCGGGGACCGTCTGGGCCCTCGTCTTCGGCTTCGACGCGGTGGGCCGGGTGGGCCTCTTCGGCATCGCCGCGCAGGGAGAGCAGGCGCCGGGCCGCGTCGCGCGGGCACCGAGGTAAAGGCGCAAGGGGCGCCCCCAAATCTGGAGCGTCCCCTTCAGCAACGGGCCTCAGTCGGTGGCGGGCGCACCCTCCTCGCGGCGAGGAGCGGCGGACCGCCCGGCGAGGGGCCGCTCGGGCAGCGCCAGCGTGACGAGGAAGGCGAGGCCGACGAGCACCCCCGCGATCAGGAATACGTGGTCGATGGCGGTCGTCATGACCCCCCGCAGCGCCGCCATGACGGGGCCGAAGAGGTCGGGGGCTCCGAGGCGCGTCAGGGCCCCCTGGAGCCGGGCGGTCGCCTCCGGGCTGGTGAGGAGGTTGGGGTTGGCGATGGCCTCCCGAAGCGGCGCGGGCAGCGACCGGGCCTCCTCGGGCAGGCGGGCCGCCAGGTTCCCCGCGAGCTGGGCGTTCACGAGCGCCCCGAAGAGGCTGACCGCCAGGGTGCCGCCGATCTGCCGGAAGAACTGGTTGCCGCTCGTGGCGCTGCCGAGCTGCTGCCGGGGCGCGGCGTTTTGCACGGCGAGCGTGAGCTGGCTGTTGACGGGCCCCAGCCCGATGCCGAGCAGGACCATCAGCCCGACCGCGATCCACAGCGGCGTCGCCGTGCCCAGCGTCGAACTCAGCAGCAAGGCGACCGTGGCGACGAGCGCGCCGCCGAGAATCAGCCCCTTGTACCGCCCGGTGCGGCTGACGAGCTGACCGCTGAGGGTGCTCGTCACGATCATCCCGAACATCAGGGGCGCGAGCGCCAGGCCGCTGCCGCTCGCCGAGGCCGCCTTGACCCCCTGCATGTAGAGCGGCAGGTACAGCACCGCCGCGTACATCCCCGCGCTCGTCAGGAAGCCCGCCAGCGAGGCGAGGGAGATCGCCGGGTCACGCAACAGCCGCAGGTCGAGGATGGGCCGCTCCTGCGCCCGGCTGTGCCCCCCGTACCACAGCCCGAGGCCGACCGTCGCCCCCAGCAGCCCCAGGATCTGCGGGCTGGCCCAGGCGTACGCGCCTCCGCCCCACGAGAGCGCGAGCGTGAGGGTGGTCACCGCCCCGCCGAGCAACAGGGCGCCGAGGCCGTCGAAGTGCCCCCGGGCGCCGGGCGCGGGCAGCCGGAAGAAGCGCGCGATGAAGAACGCCGCGAGCACCGCGAAGGGCAGGTTCACGAAAAACACGCTGCGCCACCCCAGGTGGTCGGTGAGAAAGCCGCCGACGAGCGGCCCCACCACGCTGCTCACCCCCCAGACCGCGCCCGTGTAGCCCTGGTAGCGCCCGCGCTCGGCGGGGGTGAAGAGGTCCGCGATGGCCGTGAAGCTCATCGCCATCAGGGTGCCGCCGCCCACGCCTTGCAGGGCGCGCAGGGCGATGAGCTGGCCCATATTCTGCGCGAGGCCCAGCAGCACGCTCCCCAGGGCGAAGACGGCGATCCCCGCGAGCAGCAGCGGACGCCGCCCGTAGCGGTCGCTCACCGTGCCGACGATGGGGATGGTGACCGTCGTGGCGAGCGAATACGCCGTGAAGGCCCAGGCGTACAGGTGAAAGCCGCCCAGGTCGCTGATCACGCGCGGCATGGCGCTGCCCACCACCGTGAGGTTGAGGCTGCTCAGGAAGAGCACGGTCAGGATGCCCACGAAGGCGAGCGTCTTGTCCCGGGCGGAGAGGGTCAGCGCGTTCACGCCAGGGCCTCCCCCGTGGTCGGGGCGGCCCGGAGGTCGGCTTCGAGCGCCCTGAGGGCAGCCAGCGCGGCGCCGACGTGCTCGGCGGGCAGCGCCCCGAAGTGCGCGTCCACGATGTCCTGCGCGGTCGCGCGGGTGCGGCCCCGGGTGGCCTCGCCCTGGGGCGTCAGGCGCAAGCGCTGCCGCCGCAGGTCGCCGGGGTCGGTTACCCGCTCCACCAGCCCCCGCCCGACGAGTTTCGTGACGATCCGCGTGACGGTCGGGGCGGGAAGACGCTGGCGTTCGGCGACGGCGCCCGGCGTGCCCGCCCCGTCCATGATTGCGGCCAGCACGAGCAGTTCCTTGGTGTTCAGCCCGAGGGCCGCTTCAAGCGGCTCGTCGAGCGCGGAGAGAAAGCGCCTTGAGAGCCGCAGGGTCAGCCGCACGAGGTCGTACAGCTCGGGGTGGGAGGGGGAGGCGTGGTTCATTCCAAACGAAATTATTCCAGATGGAAGAACCCGGGGCCATTCACGCTCTGTTACGTCTCGGGATACGCCCGCAGGCTCTCCACGCTCCCCACCTGCTCGGTGAGCCACGCCCCGCCCAGGAGGTGCGCGTTCAGGACGCCCGGCAGCCAGGGCAGGCAGTCGTGCGGCAGGGCTTCGGGACCGAACCAGCCCGTCTCGGAGGTCTTCTCCAGGGGGGTCGGCTCGCCCTCCCAGCGGTCGGCGAGAAAGAGGAAGTCCACCCCCTGCACCGGGCCGTGCAGCCCCAGCACGTCGTAGCGGCTGACCCCGAGCGGTCGGAGGTCGGCGGCCTCCACCCGCAGGCCCACCTCCTCCCACACCTCCCGGATGGCCGCCCGGGTCAGGCTCTCGCCCGGTTCCACGGCCCCGCCGGGGAGATTCCACAGGCCGTCGGCGAAGGTCGTTCCCGAGCGGCGCCCCAGCAGCACCCGTCCCGAGGAGTCACGCACGACCAGCCACACGATGAGATGGGTCATGCCCCAGCCTAGACGCTCCGGCGCGGTGCGCTATGCTGGCGGGTGCGTCACCGGGGGTGCCCTGCACGAGGCAGGGCTGAGACATACCCCAGGAACCTGATCCGGGTCATGCCGGCGGAGGGAGCGTGATGCGCGGGCCCGAGCTCGATCCTGTGGTCCGTGTGCGCCTGCCCCTTCGTGACGCGAGGGGGAATTTTTATGCGGAGACTGTCTCTTCTCACGGCGCTCGTCCTGGGCGCCCAGGCCACGGCCCAGACCACCCTGACCGTGATCACCCACGACTCCTTCGACGTCGACAAGAAGCTCGTGGCGCAGTTCGAGAGGGCGAACCATGCCCGCGTGCGCTTCGTGAGGGGCGGGGACGCGGGGGAACTCCTCAACCGCCTGATCCTGACCCGCCGCGCGCCCGTGGCCGACGTGGTGTACGGGCTGGACAACACGCTGCTGCCCCGCGCACGTCAGGCCGGAATTCTGGAACCCTACCGCTCCCCGGCCCTCGCGCGGGTGCCCGCCGCGTACCGCCTGGACGAGGCGGGCCTGCTGAACACGGTGGATTACGGCGTCGTGGCGCTGAATTACGACCGCGCGGCCTTCGCCCGGACGGGCCTGCCCCTGCCGGGGTCGCTCGACGACCTGAAAAAGCCCGAGTACGCCCGCCTGACCGTCCTTCCCTCTCCGGCGACGAGCAGCCCCGGCCTCGCCTTCTTGCTCGCCACCGTCAACCACTACGGCGAGGAGGGCGCCTGGGCGTGGTGGCGGGAGGCGCGGCGGGGCGGCCTCACGGTCACGCGCGGCTGGTCGGACGCCTACAACAAGGACTTCAGCCGGAACGGCGGCAAGTATCCCATCGTGTTGAGCTACGCGAGCAGCCCCGCCGCCGAGGTCCACTACGCGGACGGCTACGACCCCAGGAGGCTGCCCGCCCAGTCCCCCACCGCCAACCTCTTCCTGCCGGGCAGCACCTTCTTGCAACTTGAGGGGGTCGGCGTCCTCAAGGGCGCGAAACAACCGGCCCTCGCGCGCAAGTTCGTGGACTTCATGCTGTCGAATCCGGTGCAGGCGGATATCCCGACGCGGATGTGGATTTACCCCGCCGTGAAAGGCACCAGACTCGATCCGGTCTTCAAATTCGCCGCGCAACCGGAGGAGGGCCCCGCGAAGGCGAGCGTGACGGCCAATCCGCAGCGGCTGGTGGACGCATGGGTGACCAACGTGCTGCGGGCGCGGTGAGGAGCTGGAAAATCACTTGGTTTTGCCCTTCGCGACCGTTGAGAACAGCTCGGAGAATTTTTCGCCGCGGGACGGACCGAGGAAGTGTTGTGCGTTGAGGGGCGCGGAGGTGGGGGCTTCGGTCCACCCCCTCCCAGCCTCCCCCCTCAAGGGGGAGGGGTAAAGAGCGCAGGAGCTTCCGCTTCTCAAAAACGCCAACCCGGATGCCCGTTGAGGGGCAGTGCCTGAACGCCCCTGGCCCACGGCCCCGCCTTGCTCGCGCAGCGAGACGGTGGGCCCGCAGATGGGACGCGACAAGATCAGACCTTGCGTTCAGAGGAATACGTCCACCCGCGCCGCCCGTGTGTCCTTGCCCAGCGCAGCGCCGCTCCCCCTGCCCCCTCTGGGGGGAGGGGGCTGGGGGGTGGGGGCCAACCGTGGCACGACACCCTGCCCATAAAAACCAAGCACCCCGCCCCATCAGGGAAAGCGGGGTGCGCGGGACAAGGCCCCTTACGCCGCAGGCTGCTCCGCCGCCCCCTCCGCCTCGGCGGCTCGGCGCCCCCGCGTGGGCCGCTCCGGCGCCGTGTCCGCCCCCGCCCCACTCGGCACCCCGACTCGCGCCAGCGTCTCCCCGAAGGCCCGCATGGCGTCGCTCGACTCCAGGTCCGCGACCGCCCGCGCGTTCAGCGCCTTGAGTTCCTCACGCGTGACGGCGTACTCCGGCGCGTCGTGGCCTTTGAGGGTCCGCAAGACGCTGTAGGCCGTGCCCGCCTCGACGGTGGCCCCCTTGCTCGTCGTGACGCTGGGATCGGTCGTCATGTCGCCCCCGACGAGCGTGATCGCCTCGGGCGAGATCAGGGTCACCCGGTCGCCGCGTTCCTCCATGTGCGCGGCGAGCTGAAGGAGCCCCCGCAGATGCAGCATGTGGTTGAACAGCTCCAGGTGCGCCAGCATCGCGCCAGCCTTCTTCAGCAGATTCTCCATAGTTGCATTGTTCTGTTTTGGGCAGAATTGTCAAGTCCAATTCGGCTTAATCGTCGGCCACCGCCTCTCCGGAGCGCGCCCTCCATTTCTCCAGGAGACGTGAGAGCATGGGGCGTGGACGGGCGAGAGGGCACGCGGTGGCCGGGGAGCTCACCGCGCCTTGACTTCGCGGGGGCGGTGACGGCGGGCGGGCGGTCCAGCCGCTTCGGGAGCGACAAGGCCCTTGCCCGGCTGGAGGGCCGCCCGCTGCTGGAACACGTCGCCGCGAGCCTGGCGGGGTGCCCGCTGCGGCTGCTCGTCGCCCCGCCCGGGCGGTACGCGCTGCCGGGCTGGCTTCCCGTCCCCGACACCCGGCCCGGCGAGGGACCCCTCGCGGCGCTGGAGGCCGCCCTGCGCGCCGCCGAGGCCGCGGTGGGGCCAGGCTGGGTCGCCTTCGCGGGGGTGGACCTGCCGCGCCTGACCCCCGCGTACTGGGCGACCCTCGCCGCGGCACGCACTCCGGGCGCCCAGGCGGTCCTCGCGCTCGACGAGATCGGGCGGCCCCAGCCCCTCGCCGCGCTCTACCACACGGCGCGGCTGCCGCACGTCACGGCGCGGCTGGAGGCGGGTGAGCGCCGGTTGCGCGCCGCTCCCGGAGCGGACACCACCGTGATCGTTCCCTTCGCGGCCCTTCAGGATGCCGCGCCGCACGCCCTGCGGAACGTGAACACGCCCGAGGACCTCGCCGCACTGGAGTAGCCGCCCGAACGGCTGACAGGCCCGGCCCTCACCCGTACCGCGCCCGGTGCTCCCCTTTCAGCCGCGCGTACTCGGGGTTGGCCTCGGCCTCGTCCCACTTCGCCTTGAAGATGCGCGCCGATTCGGCCTTCACCGGGTCCTCGGGCGAGCGCGGCAGCTCGGCGCGGCCATGCGACCCGCTCTGCCCCTTCTTATCCTCGGGGACGGGGCCGTCGTACTTCTTGCCGCCCTTGTGATTGGCGTAGCGCCGCGAGCGGGTAAAGCCCATCTGGAGGAACTTGCGGGCCATGTCCGCCCCCACGAAGTCGCCCCTTTCCAGGTAGTCGAGAAACATCGCGTAGATCGTCTCGCTGCTCGCCCGCGCCGCGTCGGGGGTGGCGAAGCGCCAGTGGGGCAGCAGTTCGGACTTGTACGGCTGCACCAGCAAGACGCCCTGCTCGCCCACACCCACCCGGTAGAGTTCGGGGTGAGCCCGCAGGTCGAGTTCGGCGTAGTTCAGGCTGTAGTCGAACTTCTTGCCCACGGTCACCTCCCCAGCGAAAGAGGCCGCCGGGCGGGGTCCCGTGGCCTCCCGATCCCCGCGCTCAGTTCATGCGCTCGTCGTCCACCATCGCCTGGAGCATCCAGCGGATCTTGTCGAGGGTGGCCGCGTAGCCGGTGTAAAGATCGGCGGTGACGGGATCGTTGGCCTCGTCGTCCACCGTCTTGGAGTCGTCGCGGTAGCCGCGCGCCACGCGGGTGAGATCGGCCACGAGGTCTTCGACCTGGGCGCGCGCGTCGCGCACGGTCTCGGTGGGCACCCGGATCAGGCTGAAGCGGGCGATGTCCTCGGGCGCGGCGACGGGGCTTCCGCCCAGCGCGACAAGGCGCTCGGCCTGCTCGTCGATGCCGGGGAAAATCTGCTCGATGAACTCGTCGTAGGCGAGGTGCAGGTCGCGGAAGAAGCGGCCCCGGATGTCCCAGTGGTACTTCTTGAACTTCAGGTAGAGGCTGACCGTGGTCGCCAGGTTGCGCTGCAACGTCTCGGCGACGGTGCCGAACTCCTCCTCCGAGAGGTAGCCGTGATCGACGAGCTGGTTGTGCCGGATGTTCAGGTGCGCCGCGTCGGCCTTGGCCTCGCCCTGGGGCACCGCGCCCTCCTGCCCGCCCGCCGCCTGGCCCGCCTCGTCCTGCGGCTCCGGCTGCGCCACCACGGCCTGGGCGGCGTCCTTCTCGGCCTTGGTGCTCCGCTTCGTGCTGCTGCGTTTGGTCATGGGTTCAACCTACCCTCCCGCCCCCCGCCTCCCCCTAGGCCGTTCCTTCACCCTCCGGCGACGGGGCGGAAGAGCAGGCGGTTGCCCTCCACCGCCATCGCCACCGCGCCGCGCTCCAGCCCCTCGGTGAGGTGCGCGCTCACCACGGCGCGGTTCAGGACCACCGCCCCCGGGTTCGTCATCTGCACCCCCAGCGCGTCGCACACGCGGGCGAGCAGGTCGTCCACGGTCGCCCCTCCCGCCCGCACGGCCTCCAGCACCGCCTGCGTCGTCCGCGCGTACGCGGCGAGGTTGGTCGCCACCAGCCCGGCGAGGTCGTCCGTCGGGTCCCCGTGCCCCGGCAGCGCGACGCGCACGCCCTCCAGTTCGCCCAGCCGGGCGGCGGCCTCCTTCTGCAACCGGGAGTCGGCGCAAAAGGTCAGCGGGTGCTTCTCCAGCGACTCCGGGCCGAAGAGCGCGTCGGCGGCGTAGAGCACCTCGCCCACCCGCACCGCGAACATCATGCTCGCGTGCCCGGCGACCTCGATCAACTCCAGGTCCACTCCCCCGATGCGGCAGAGGCCGGGCTCCGGGGCGAGGCGGGCGGGGCTGGGCGGCGCGAGAAGGAACTTCGTCTGAAGCTCGCGCGGGGGCCGGGCGCCGAAGAGCGAGAGGGGTTCGAGGATCGGGTGCGTGATAATCGCCTCCTCCAGCGGCGGGGCGAAGACCTTCAAGGCCGGGAAGCGTTTCAGGATGCCCGCGTTGCCCCCGTGGTGGTCGGCGTGGCTGTGGGTGTTCAGGATGCCGGTGGGCGTGAGGCCCGCCTCCTCCAACGCCCGCAGCAGTTTCTGGGCGTGCGACTCGTCGAGGCCGGTGTCCACGAGGAGAGCCCCGCCCCGGCGGTCTTCGAGGACGAGGCTGTTCACCGCGCCGGGGAGGAAGTGGACGCCGGGGGCGAGGGTCAGGAGTTCGGGCGCCATGTGGGACAGGGTAAGGGGAGAGGGCGCGGCCAGGGCGCAGAGCACCGGCCTGACCCCCGGTGAGGAGCTCCTGACGGATGAGGCGACGGCTGCCCTGCTCAGACCTCCGGGAACGGACCGCCGGGGACATCCTGGACGCCCCTTCACCGAAGGGAGCCCACGGCAAAGTCCCCGCCCCCGGCGGAGGAGTAAGCTGGCGCAATGTCGTCGGCACGGCCCCGCAGCGCCTTTACCCGCTGGTTTCTGGAGACGGACCCCCCCGAGCGCGAGGGCTTTTACGAGGACGAGCGCAGCGCCCGCGAGGGCCGGCACAAGCACCCCTGGTGGCAGGTCATGTGCCTGACCGGCGTGGACTACTTCTCCACCCTGGGCTACCAGCCGGGGATCGCGGCGCTGGCGGCGGGGGCGCTCTCCCCGGTGGCGACCCTCATCCTCGTGCTCGTGACCCTCCTCGGGGCGCTCCCCATGTACCGCCGGGTCGCGCAGGAGAGCCCGCACGGCGACGGCTCGATCTCCATGCTCGAACGGCTGCTCGCCTACTGGCCGAGCAAGCTCCTCGTGCTCGCCTTGATCGGCTTCGTGGCGACGGGCTTTGTTATCACAGTCACCCTGTCGGCGGCGGACGCGGCGGCGCACCTGATCGAGAATCCTTTCCTGCGGGAGGCGCTGGAGGGGCGGCAGGTGCCCATCACCCTGGGGCTGATCGCGCTGCTGGGGGCGGTGTTTCTCAAGGGCTTCAAGGAGGCCATCGGGATCGCGGTGGGGCTCGTCGTGCTGTACATCGGCCTGAGTGCGGTCGTGATCGGGCACGGGGCGCGGGACGTGTTCGCGCACCCCACGGTGGTGGGCGACTGGTGGGCGGGGCTACGGCAGGCCTACCTCTCGCCGCTCGCCCTGGTCGGGGCGGCCCTGCTCGTCTTTCCGCGGCTGGCGCTGGGCCTGAGCGGCTTCGAGACGGGCGTGGTGGTGATGCCGCTCATCCGCGGCGGGCAGGGAGACGCGCGGGCGAGGCTCGCCGGGCGCATCCGCAACGCGCAAAAGCTCCTGACGACCGCCGCCCTCCTGATGAGCGTGATGCTGCTGGGCTCGGCGCTCGTGACCACCTTCCTGATTCCGCGCGCCGAGTTCTGGCCTGCGGTGAGCTACACCCGCAACGTGAACGCCGCCGACCTGAACGCCGGGAGCGCCGTGGTGAACGTGCCGCTCGACGACCCGCGCGACCCGCACGAGCTCTACACCCTGCGGCTGCCCGCCGGGCGCACGGGCACCTTCACGGTGGACGCGCAGACGGTGGGCGGAGCGGTGCCCCTCACCGTGACAGTCACGCCCACCCCGGCCACGGCGTCGGACGCGGTGACGGTCGAGAAGCCCGCGGGCGAGGCGAACGGACGCGCCCTGGCCTACCTCGCCCACGAGCGGCTGGGCGAGGGCTTCGGGACCCTCTACGACGTCTCGACCATCCTGATCCTGTGGTTCGCGGGCGCCTCGGCGATGGCGGGGCTGCTCAACATCGTGCCCCGGTACCTGCCGCGCTACGGCATGGCCCCCGACTGGGCGCGGGCGACCCGGCCCCTGGTCGTGATCTTTACGCTCGTGAGTTTTCTCGTGACCCTGGCCTTCCGGGCGAACGTGGACGCGCAGGCGGGGGCGTACGCGACCGGGGTGCTGGCGCTGATGACCTCGGCGGCGGTCGCGGTCTTTCTCACCGAGCTGCGGCGGCGCCACCGGGCAGCCACCGTCGCCTTCGCCCTGATCAGCGCGCTGTTCATCTACACCAGTGTGGTCACGGTGACGGGCCGCCCCGAGGGCCTGTACATCGCGGCCCTTTTCATCGCGGCGATCCTCGTGTTCAGCGTGGCCTCGCGGGTGAGCCGCTCGACCGAGCTGCGCGCCGGACAGGTCGGTCTCGACCCGGAGGCCGAGCGGCTGCTGCGCGAGACGGCGGGCCGGGGTCTTCCGGTGCGCTTCATCGCCAACCGCCTGAACGCCGGAGACACCACCGAGTACCGCCTCAAGGAGCTGGAGGTGCGGCTCGACACCCACCTGCCACAGCGTGAGGCGGCCCTCTTCCTGGAGGTCGAGGTCACCGACCCCAGCAACTTCAGCGATCCCGTCGCGGTGAGCGGCGTGCGGGTGGGCCGCCACGCCATCCTGCGCGCCCGGGGCAACTCGGTGCCCAACACCATCGCCGCCGTGCTCCTGTATGTCCGGGACCTGACGGGCGTGCCCCCCCACGTCTATTTCGAGTGGAGCGAGAAGGGTCCCGCCGGCAACGCCCTGCGCTTCCTCCTCGCTGGAGAGGGCGACATCCCGCCCCTCACCCACGAGGTGCTGCGCCGCGCCGAGGGGGACGCGTCCCGGCGGCCCGTCGTCCACGTGGGCGGGTAGGGCGGCAAAGAGGGGAGCCTGCATGACTTGCTGGCCCCCTCTGCTTTGGGCGGGGTTCAAAGCAAGAACCCCCACCTCGCGGCGGGGGCGTCCAGACGAGCACGGTGACGCGCTGGGCACCCCACCCAGAGGTTTAGATCAAAGCAGGCGCTTTCACAGCGAGTGGATCAGCTCTGCAAGGGCAGTGACCAAGGCCGCGAGGGCGGTCAAGAACGCCGTCCATTTCGCCAAACCATACCAATAGAATGGTCGCCCAGCGTTTGAACTTGTCTTGCCGCTTCTTGCGGTTCTTGGTATGTTTCTTGTGCGTCAAGAGCATCACCAACCTTTCGGTGACCCCGTGTGTTTGCCTTAGGTCTTGCATCTGGATAAGGTGAGTGAATACCCGTGCTGGCGCAGGAATTCTTCCTCTCGACAGACCTGTGCAGCGAGTCGTTGAATGACCAGCAGGGGCAGGGCCACCCGGGCGGCGACTTC
>NZ_PNOR01000053.1 GCF_002869765.1 Deinococcus planocerae
GCTCTGGCACTGATGACGGTCATGCCAGACGTTCATTTGAACCGCCTGCTCCTGACGTTCAGCAGAAACTCGGAATTTCTCCGCCAGCACGGCTATTCACTGCGCTATGCGAGGTGCAACTCCTGAGTTTCACGTCCGAGCTGCCGGACCCAGACCAGGTCGCCGCGCTCCAGTAGGGCTTCACTCTTCATGCTCGACCTCGTCCGGGTGGTCCGCGAGAAGCATTCCCCAGTCGTCCTGTGGTAGGTTTGAGTGAGTGACCTCAGCTAACAGGGTAGTTCGATCGTACTGTGGAATCGGATTGACGTGAATTTCGTTGGCCTGGTACATCGCTACTACCCGGGTGTTGGCTTGTAAGCCAATTATAGCGGCAACGTTGAGAGGTATGAGCAACCCAATGCTGTTTCCCCACCGATCTGCTTTGAGTTTTATTGTACGCATACCTTCTCCCATTTTGCTCAGCTTTAGAACGATGGCCGGTTCAATCTTCTAGAAGTTCATCGGGGCCTACATCTTCTGCACGTCGCATCAATGTAGTAGGATAGTCCTTGTTTCCAGCGGCTTTCTTCTTGACTTGCTTTATACGAGCTTCGTAGGCGTTCCGCTGCACGTTAAATTCAAATAGGCGCCGGGTAAAGTAAATTTCGCCGGTGTCGAACACGCTGTACACGGATGTGGGCCGAGCTCTGGAGGGTGCGAGGTACTTCGCGCGCCCAATGCGCTCGCTGTGGGCCTTGTAGAGGTCGTTCCAGGTCTTGTACAGGCGAGACCAATCAGACGGGTTACCCTCCATCCATTCGGGCGGAGTCATCAGTCCCCGTGTAACCAGGGTTTGAAAGTACTTCGCGGAGACGTCGTTGCCGTGTGGATTCAGAAATGGAAAGCCAGCGTGTTTACAGATCAACAAGAGGACAATTTGAGTTATGGTTGTCTGGAACCGGTGGTCACTGTCCAGATATTCGGCACTGTCCGCCAGCATGCCCACTGCCTCGGCGATGACAATTTCGTCCCACGGCAAGAGTGCCGATGGGCCTGCCTCCTGTTCCAAGGAATGTTGAAATTGAGAGGTATCCAGGGATGTTCGCTTCGTGGAAGGTTCTGAACCTGGTTCAGGCCGGGTGACATGAGTGCCTAGAGCAAGGGCCTCCAAATACTGCCCACGCCGAACAAGCTCAGCGAGGTCGGTCTGTGGATAGTCCTGTGCGTATTTTTGTAAATCAGAGCACACGTTCTGCCATATGAGTTCCAAGGCTACGTGCTTATCCACTGTTTCCTTACTACACTCGCAGCTTTGGTCTGCGATAGCCCTCTTCATACTCGAGAGTAATTTGAGGTGACGCCAGTAGTGCCCACGTCCCTGCCCGAAGGTCACGGCGGGCAAGGCGATAAGCAATGACGGAGCGTCCTCGTTGAACGACTCTGGCACAGGTCCTCCGAGTTCACACGCTGTGAGTCACAGCGTCCTAGTTGCGTCTTTGGTCGGACGCACAATATTCAGGTGTGCGTCCGACTGTCCGACCAGTGCGCTAACTGCTGTCGTTGTGCATGTTTATCCTCCTCGTCGGTCACCCGGCGTGGAGGTACGGGGTCTGAGGCGCTGGCAGGTCGTTTACAACAGCCTCAAATTTTCCCTACCCTCTGTACGGCGCTCGCAATCGCCAGAGGGGACCAGTCTCGCCGGGTAACTGTCGACAGTGTACGCAATGCGTCCTGCTTCGACAGGCGGGGGGCTATGGCCCCTTTAATCTTTGGTTCATCGAAGGGCTATCTCGTGCTGCTTGTCACACTGGTTTAAACGCAGGTGTGGATATGAGTGGCTTCTGCTGGCAACAGAACTGGTGTTTGGGAAATGACGTGGTGAACGTCCCACATCTCCCACTTTTTCGCTTTGGCACAAGGAGGAGCGAGCGAGGGCATCCTCGCGACACTTCTCTGGCTCCTTCTGTTGGTTTAAACGACGGCCGTCTCCAGCAGCCCTAAACTTGCGTGGCAACCTCGTAGGGGTTGCTTCCACGTTACGTTGAGGCAAGAATGGCCGTGGGGAAGCGTCCGGTGCGCCCGGACGAATACGACGAAGCGCCGAGCTCTCCACTGGCCATGGACTCGGCGCTTCCGGTCCCCTCGAGGAGAAGACCGCATGAAGTGTACCGCGTCCCCTGAAAGGGCGACGGCTCTATGGCACGGCTTCGGCATTCCCCAGCCTGCCCCGCTGTCTCCCACCACTCTCCGTGCCTCCCCGCAGGCGTAATCATGTCCGCTACCAATTTCCGCGTCCGTTATCGCCTGACGGACGCGCCAATCACTTTTGAGGGCGAACTGACTGACCTATCACGCATTGACGTTCAGGCGCTCGACCTGGCCCGGCCTATCAAGAACTACCGGGGTCAGACCCACGTCGGCGGCTGGTACTACTTTGTGAAAGCAAAACGGCACCTGCGGTTTGAGAGCGGTCTGGAACGACTGCGGCTGATGCTGCTCGACTACGATCCCGACATCACGCTGGTGGCCCCCCAGCCCTTCCAGCTCCTCTTTCATCAGGAGGGTCGGGCGCTCTCGCACGTGCCAGACCTGCTCATCGTTCGTCCCGGTCGTGTCCGCCTGGTCGAGGACGTCAAGCCCCTGAAATTCGTCGACAGGCCAGCCAACGTGCTGGCTTTCGCCGCCACCCGCCAGGCCTGTGAACGTGCTGGATTGGAATACAGCGTATGGAGTGAGCCGCCCGCCGTAGTGGCCCACAACATCCGTTATCTGGCTGGTTACCGCCGTGTTCCTCAGCATCTGGACGAGTACGCGCCGGTCCTGCTGGACCTGGCCCGGGACACCATTCTCTTGGGCACTCTGGCCTCCCTTGCCGGGCCCAACCACTGGGTGCGTCCGGTGCTGTACCACCTGGTCTGGACCCATCGGCTGACCCTCGACCTCACCCGGCCGCTCTCGAACCGGTCGGAGGTGTCGCCCGGCTCACGATACAGGGGGAAGACGTGACCCTGACGGCCCGCCTGACCACCGGGATGCGGCTGTTGCTGGAGGACCGGGAATGGCGTGTGGAGTTGGGCCCGGACATCCGGGACGGGCAAGTGATCCTGCACGCCCCCGGGGAGCCACCCCGGGTGATCGCCCTGACCACCCTGATCGCCGCCCCCACCTTCCGGATGCTCACGGACGCCGCCCCGCTCTCCCCCTATGCCGCCCATTTCGAGCGGCTGCCGCACCAGGTCAAGGCAGCTGCTCTGGAGCGGGAGGAGCACGTGCTGGAAGTGCTGACTGGCTTCCGGAGCGGCCGGCGTCACCCAGGCCGTCCTGAGGAGCCCCTGCCCGCGTTCGACCCTGCGAGCACGCCGCTTCTCAAAGACCGGATCGACGCGAAGGCCGCAGTCCTGGGGGTGAATCGCCGCCAGGTCGAACGGTGGCTGCAGCAGTACCGGGACTCCGGGCACCACCCTTTTGGACTAATCGACCGGAGGTCCGTGCGGCTGAGCAACCGGCTGGGAGCCCAGGCCCCGGCCCTCGCCGACGCTCTCCTGCGCGTCGCCAAGGACCTGGAGGATGCCAGCGACGTCACCTTCATCCGAATTCGGGAACTCGTCGAGGACCGGCTCGAACACCTGGCGAGCAAGGGGTTGATCGAGCCGGTGAAGCTGCCTCACCAGACGACCTTCATCCGCTTGGTGGACGAGTTCGCGCCGCAACTGTCCCGCCACGCCAAGCGCCGCCGGAGCGAGGCGAGCCGGGGCCAGAAGCGACCGTTCGGCAAGGTGGTGGCGACCCGGCCGGGACAGCTGGTAGTCATCGACATCAGCCCCTTCGACATTCTGGTGCTCAGTGAAGTGGACGGACAGCCCATCCGGCTGAGGTTGGTCCTGGCCATTGACCTCTACACCCGGGCCATCGTGGCTGCCGATCTGCTCGAAACCGAGCTCAAGGGAGTGGACGTCAGCAGTCTGCTGCTCGACATAGTGTTCCCCACCCTCTGGCACCCGTCCTGGCCGGTCCTGCCCGAGGAGGCCCGGCTGCCGTACGTCGGTATTCCAGAGGCGATTCTGCTGCAGGCCCACGGTCTGCCGGACGAATCGGTGCTCGCCAACGTCCCGCCCATGTTGCCGGACGCAGTGGTCGTGGACAACGGCAAGGTGTTCCTGAGCAGCCAGTTCCGCGAGCTGTGCCGTCGCCTGGGCTGCGACATCATCCTGGCCCGCCCCCTCAAGGGCAGCGACAAGGCGCACATCGAGCGCCTGTTCCTGCACGTTCGCACCAGTCTGGCCGAGAGACTCAAAGGCTACGTCGGTCCGCACGTCCTGGCTCGGGGCTCACGGGTGGCCGCCTTCCACTTCCGGTTCGAGGTCAAGTACGAGGTCTTGCGCTGGATCACCGAATACTACAACCGCCGTTCTCACGAGGGGCTGGCGCACCCGCGTCTGCCAAAGGCGAAGCTCTCACCGGTCGAGATGTACGACCTGGGACTGGCGCACGCCGGGTACCTGACCATTCCCCTCGGCCGCGACGCCTATTACCTGGCGCTGCGGTCGGTCACGCGCATCATCGGTGACGAGGGCATCCGGGTGGACGGACGCTACCACGACAGTGACGTGCTCAATCCCTACCGCCACAGCACCAGCCCGTTCGTCGAATTCGGCGGGTTGTGGCCAGTGCTGGTGGATGACCGCGACCCCACCTACGTCTTCTTTCAGGAGCCGGAGACCGGCACCTGGCATGCGCTGCCGGACCGCGACGCCGACTGGGCTGCCCGGCCCTTCGAGGGTGAACTGCTGGAGCAGGTGAAGTACACCCTGGCGGTGCGGGGTTTCGCGCCGGACAACCATGCGGACGTGGCCGCCGCCAGGCGTGCCCGGCAGCGCGAGTACGATGCCCGCGTCAAGGCTGCGCCGCCCCCGGAGCCGCCGGACCGCCCCCTGCCCAGGGCGGTTCGCAACGACCTTGCCCGCTTAGACGCGGCGGCTCGTGACCGGGAGGCGCGCCTGAGTCCCTCTCCCATCCCGCCCGCCCAGCCCGGGATCTCAGCTTCGTCCGAGCCGCCAGACGACAGTCTGTATGCCTCGCTGGACGATCTGGACGAGCTGCAGGACGGCCTGCTGTGAGTGGCATCCACCTTCCCTTCGACCCGGGGGACGAGGGCTCCATCGTGACGCTGGAGGGCTGGCGAGCTTACGTGAACCAGAAATCCCCGGATCGGCCCCCCCTTCTCCTGCCGGAGGAGTACGAGGCGTTGGAGCGGGCCCCACGGGCGGCTTATAACCGCGCCCGGCGGCTCTACACCGTACGGTTCGGCCCCCTCCAGACGCGGGAGTTCGAGCAGTCCCACCGCGACCTGTGGGCGCAGTTGCAGGCCAACGTCTACGCACCGCGCAATCAGGTCAAGGTAGGCGGAGTGATCGACGGCCACCCGCTGCTCGGCAAGACCACCATCGCCCAGACGCTGGGCCGACGGCTTGAGCGGTGGCTGCGCCGCCAGGCCACCTTCAACTCCCCGGAGGACGAGCATCAGTTCATTCCGGTGGTGTACGTCACGCTGACCGGGGACACTACCCCGCGTGCCCTGAACCTCGCCATCTGCCAGTTCCTGGGCTTGCCATTGCCCCGGGGCGCCCGGACGGAGGCGGAACTCACGCACGCGATCCGGGGTGCGGTGGATCGTCACCGCATCTTCCTGATCATCGTGGACGACATCCACTTTCTGCGTCCTCATCGACAGACTAAGGAGTCGGACAAGATCACCGACCACCTGAAGGGCCTGATGAGCATGACCGGCGCGACCTTTCTGTACGCTGGCATCGACTGCGAAAAGATCGGTCTCTTCAAGGATCTGCGTCAGTCCGGGCCGCGCGGCAGTCAGACCGGGGGCCGCTTCATGCACTGCCTGGTCCACCCTTTCGAGAAGGGGAGTCCCGAATGGAAGAAGCTGGTCCGGACGGTGGAAAGCCACCTGGTGCTGCTCAGACACGACAAGGGCACCCTGCACCGATTGCACGGCTACCTGTACAACCGGACCCAGGGGAGCATCGGTAGTCTGATGACGCTGGTGCGGAAAGCGGCGCTGGCGGCCATCGACGGCAGTGAGGCCATCACCAAGGCCACGCTGGACACCATCAAGCTCGACTACAACGCTGCCTCCAACGGCAGCCTGGGCGAAGAGTGACGGGGGGTCTCCTCCGACCGTTGCCGTCTCGGCCCTGGCCACTCGGCGCGGACGGGCCCGAGGCGTTCGCCAGCTACGTGGAACGCAGCGGGGCGCTGCAACTGCTGCCGGTGGCGGTCTCCACCCTTCTAACGCGTTCCGGGGTCATCTCCGAGGACCGCCAGGGCGCGCTCCCCTCCGGGTATGGGGTGGACTTGACGGACGCTCAGGTCGCGTCGTTCGCGCGAGTCCATGACCTGCCGGAGACCGTGGTCCGGGGAATGCTGCTGCGGCGCTACGACGGGGTGGCCTTCGAGCTGTCCGGGCTGGACGTGACGGACGCACGCAGCGTTCGCCGGGTGGCACACCGGGAGTGGGCGAACTTCACGGGGTCCGCGTACTGCCCAGGCTGCCTGGCTCACCAAGCGGCCTGGAAGCTGGAGTGGAAGTTGTGGTTCTCGGTGCTGTGCCCCATCCACCAGACGCTGCTGGTGGACATTTGCCCGCGCTGTGGCCGCCGCCCCGGCAATTACCGTTCCGACGCGGGGGGGATGCCTCGTTACGCCACCCGCCCGGTACAACTGGGGGTCTGCCTGAATCCACCCGCGCCCGGTCTGGGTGGGGAGGGACGGTCCTCCGTCCCTTGCGGGCATGTGCTGGTGGACACGCCCGCCCTGGACCTTTCGGACGCCCCCCACCTGTTGCAAGCCCAGGAAACAGTGCTCGCCGCGCTGCGTGCCAGGGAGGGAGTGTTTCTCGGTGAACAGCTCCGGGCACTCGACGCCTTCAATCATCTGCGGTCGCTGACGGCACTGCTGCTGCACGTGGCGCAGCCGGAAGACCTGGGAAGTCTGCCTCCAGGGCTCCTGGCTGCCTTTCAGGAGCACGCTCGCGAGCGTGACCTGACGCGCACCCGGGAACAGGGACGGCGAGGCACCTCCATTCACCCGTACAAGGCCCCACCCGCGACCCTGCGTCTCACGGCCGCAGTGCTGCCGCTGGCCACGGAGATTTTAAAGCAGGGCAGCGCCGAGGCCCTGGATGCGCTGCTTATCCCCGTCTTGCGACGCGCTCAGGACGTGAAAGGCGGCCACGTGCGACAGTTGGCCGACTACTTCCACATCGAGGGTCCGCTGCTGTCGGCCTTCGACCGTAGGTTGGCGGGAACCGCGTCGTTCGAGCGGCGACTGGGAAGACGTGCCCTGGTCGGCTCCCTGGTGACCTATCCGTTCACCCCGGCCGAGGTGCCGCAATTGCTATGGGAGGGCGAGTACCAGGCCCACTTCGCTCCCCTCTTCGCCGCATCGACCCTCTCTATCTCGTTCGCCCGGCGAGTGTGCAGCATGGCCCTGGTGCGGCTGTGCGGCCCGTACACCTGGGCCCAGGCCGCCGACGCCCTGTCGCTCCCCGCCTCGCACGCCACTGGAGTGGCAAACAGAGCCATGGGCCTGCTAGCCGTCGGTGGACACGACGCCCCCTTCAGGGAGGCGCTGCACGCCCTGGCACAGCGGCTCTCCCTGGCACCACACCGGGTGAACTACCGCGTCAGACGCGAGCGTCTGGCCACCTTTCATACGCTGTCAACAGCGGACTGGCATACGTTGGCGGGATCGGCTGGACTGCTGGGTGTGAAGGACGCAGCCCGGAGGCGCAACGCGGCGGCCTGGGTCTGGGCGCAGGTAACGAGCGGAGATGCGGGTCTGTCGCCGGCCCTCAACCAGAGTGGGGAACACCGGGCGTCCCGGATGGAGATGTACCGGCGGTTCTGCCAGCAGGACCTTCCTACTCTCCGGGCAGGTCTGATGAGCCTGGTACGGGTGCTGGAAGTTCAGCCATGACGAGGAGGATGGAGATTCACGTCGTCGGATCGTCCGGGTCCAGTTGCACAACGAGTTCTCGAGCCCTGAACTCGTCCGGCCCAGCCGCCGCCACGAACACCCGCATGAGCAGGTGCGACCGTGGACCGAAGGCGCTGCACAGGACGAGTCCCTCCTGGGGTGGGGAGCCCGGTCTCGAGACGGTGGATTCCCGGTAGACCTGAAGCGCTGATTGTGTGGGTAACCAGTGAGCGCCGATCACCGGCGGTGTGAAGAACCACAGGCCCAGTGGATTTGATAGTCCCGGGACGTGTTGTGCCTCGCGGTACCCGGCCCTCCAACCCTCGAGAAACGAGAAACTGCCGGTCCAGGGTTGGGAGGACAGATGGTGAATCACCACATAGTGTCCCAGGCGCTCACCCATGATGACGCCAGCCGGGACCACGGGGTAAGTCTCGACCTGACCCCGGCTCTTTCTCACCAGCTGGTACCACTGCTCGATGGCCGCGGCTGTCACGAAGGCGTGACTCGTCCGATCCATCAGCGATCCGCCCCGTGTCCGGGAGGAGGGCCGGCTCAAGGAAGCCCCACGATCTGCCGTAGGCGTTCGGGGAACACCTGATCGCTTGGCAAGCAGATGAGGGGCTCTCCCTTCCCGGCGTCTCCCTGGAAGTAGGCGCGGCTGTGGAAACGGCTGTCCTCCCAGCCCACGACCAGCAGGATGTTCCGGTCGTCGAAGAGCCCAAGCCTGACGCCTCGCGTAAACCAGCGTAGGTCTCGCTCCTCCGACCGGAGCTGACCGTCCGGATGAGCCAGCCAGTTCCCGACCCAGTCCACCCGGCCACCCAGGACCTCGAACAGCGCTTCGCTCCAGCCGAGGGTGAAGCGTGCATCCACCTCGAGCACCCGTCGGGACCGGCCCTCCTCGTACCACCCGGGCACTCCTGCTGAACTTGCCAGGAGCACATGCAGGCGCTCGTCATCGTGGTAGCCGAACAGGAGGCCTCCCCGGACCCGGGCAGGGGAGGAGAGCTGCCGCCTCAGGAAGGTAGTGACGTTGCCCAAAAGGACTACTTCCCCGAGTGCCTCGGCCTCCCCGAGGGGTGGAGCCGACGGTCCGGATGGCCTCCAGAACTCCCTGTGTTGCGCTCTCATGTCCTTGCCCTCCATTGGCTGGGGCCGCGCCTGCAACCCAGCACTCCGAGGTGACGACCGGAGGGGCTCACCGGGCTTCCCTCCAGCCTGCCCATCGGTGTGGAATCTCCAGGTGCTCGGCGACCGCCATGGACACGGCGACAAGTCGGTTCTCCCGTACGGTACCGCGCACGTGGAGCGCGGGTGCTCCTGGGGGTGGTTGCAACCTTACTCGGTCCGTCTGAAAAACAACCTGAAAAGGTGTTGTTCTAGCGCGCTCCGGGTACACCGTGAGCCGATTCTCCGCGCCATGGGTCAGGCCCAAGGCAGACCAGTAGGTGCCCGTGTCCTCGTCGAGAGGAGCGTCATGTTCACGAATCCGGTACAGGTGGAGAGGCTCGACCAGATAACCCTCCAGGTCCGTTCTGAAATGGAGGGTCGCCCGGTGTGAGCCCCGGAGTCCCGGGCCAAGTCTAAGGACTTCCGCGCTCGCTCTTGCCCGGTGACGAGAGCCGTCCTGGAAAACGACATCCACGTACACACCTGTGCCTGAATCTTCGACCCGGAGGTCCGCAAGGAGAAAGGCGTGAAATCCCTTGGGCGTTTTTGGGGAGGTGAGGGCTGCTGTATCTGTGATCAAGAAGACTCCCGAAAGCGAGAAACCACCGGCACCGTCCCCTCGTGGACGGTGGATCGGTGGTCAAGGTGCTGGGTAGGAGTAGGGCGAATTAGGCGCCAGGAGACGCCCCACGAGTATAGCCGAAGATGACGCATATATGCCGTAGCCTGCCGTTGCTGCTGCTGCGAGCGTGTCGCTATGGCCACTGAAGGCAGACGTGGCGTAGGAACCGGGCTAAAGGGAGACCAATCAGCTTCGAGAACGCCGATCTCCGCCGACTTTGGCCGTCAGATCAGAGAAAGCAGAGTGCGGCAGGGCATCTCACAGGAGGAGTTAGCCGCTCGGGCACAATTGGACCGTACGTTCGTCGGACGTGTCGAGCGTGGGGAATTTCGGATCACGCTTGAAAACGCGGATGCACTGGCGCAGGCGTGCGGAGAAGTTCTGTGGGAGGTGTTGAAGCTCTGTGCCGAAGAGTGCGTCGACGAGGTGGTAGAGCCGTGAACAAGGTCGCTCCTCGTCGTATCACTGCTTTGGGTGGCTACCAGAAGGTGCGCCACGGTATTAGGATTACTTCGATCAAGGCTCGGACGATTCGCAGCGATTCTCCCAGCGGGGAGTCGCTGATCCGCAACCTCTCACCGCTCCCGACCTGGCACGACGAGGTCACCGAGCAGGTCAGCCAGCGCAACGGGAAGCAGCCGCGCCGCGTGGTAACGCTCGAGCCGCACCTGACCATGAAGGGGATGCAGGCCCGCCGCGATGCCGCTGTTACCGAACTGGAGCGGCAGCGCTGGGACATCCTTTGCCGCCTGGCATACACGCTTGACCTCATGGAGGTGACGCGGCAGGTGGGGGTCAGCGACCAGACCGACCGGGCTCTGGTGCGGCGCTACAACGAGGTCGACCCAGACGCGGTGGCACACGGCAACCAGGGCCGGGTGACAGAGAACCACCGCCTCCTGACCAGGGAGCAGGAGGCGGCGTTGCAGGCCTGGCTGGCCCGGGGGTGAGTAAGCAACGCCGAGTTGGCGGCCTGGATGGCTGAGCGTTGGGGGAGGATGCCCGACGCGACGTCCCTGTGGATCTACCGACGCGGTTGCGGTAGCCACTCGCGTGAGGGGCGGAAGGCTGAGTGAGGGGACTCGACGACAGCCGACCGTCGGTGGTAGACTCGCTTCGAGAAATTGCGTGAGGGGCGGTCTCTTTGGTGAGCCGCCCCGGAATGTCGTCGAGGTGAGGATGGGGATGTTGGTCAAAGCGAAGGCGATGGGGCCGGGACGGCTCAGAGTACCAACTTCGCTCGATCCCAAGGCCATCGTCGGCGATGCTCGCGCAGTTGGGCGGAAGGTGGAGAAGGGCAAGGTCGATCTGATCGTGACGTCGCCGCCCTACTGGCTCAAGCGCGACTATGGGCATGAGCAGCAGCTGGGGCAGGAGCGCAGAGCCAGCGAGTTCGTGGATACATTGGTGGATGTGGTCGACTCGTGGCGGCCCCTGCTGCGACCCCATGGATCGCTCTTCATCAACCTCGGCGACTCGGTTCGCGATGGTGTCATGGTCGGGATTACCACCATGTTTGAGTCGGCGATGGTGGGGCGCGGCTGGTCGGTGAGTTCCCGCATCCTCTGGGCCAAGACCCACGGTCTGCCAGATCCGCATGGCCGGCTGCCCCAGAGGTACGAGTTCATCTTCCAGTTCAGCCAGGGGCGGCCCTTCGTGGATGCCTTCGCCTACGGGCAGGAGTTCGACCTGTCCGAAGGCAACATCTGGAACATCCGCGCAGAGCTGAACCGCAGCGAGCATGTCGCGCCTTTTCCCAGGGAGCTACCGCGTCGAGCGATCCTGCTGGCCTGTCCTGAGCGGGTGTGTGCGGCTTGCGGGAAGCCGCTGGCTCGGCAGCTGGAGCGCGGCCTTACGCTTAACTCAGATCGCAAGCAGTCAGTGAAGGCCATGGAGCGCTGGACGGCGAGTGGGTTGACGGACGCGCATCTGCGGGCGATCAGGGCGACTGGCATCTGCGATGCGGGCAAGGCGCGCAAGGTGCAGAACGGAGCAGGCGGTAACACCAAGGAAGTCGCCCGTCTGGCCGAAGAGGCGAAGGCAGCCCTCGGTGGCTATTTCAGGGAATTCACCTTCGCCCTCCAGGAGCAGGTCGGTTGGCAGCCCTGTAGCTGCGGTGAACCCGTAGACTCTTACGTTCCCGGCCTCGTCCTCGACCCCTTCATGGGGACGGGAACGACCTTGAGGGTGGCCCGGGAACTGGGCAGGCGCAGCATGGGGATTGACCTGAAACCGATGATGCTGGCAGAAGCATAAAACTGGCGCTGGCGCACCGATTGCGCTGCCTATACTTGGAAGGCGATGCCCCGACTCAAGAAGTCTGCCATGTCCGCATTCCTCCGCAGCGGCTGCGAGCGCCAGTTGCGCCTGTCGCTCTATCCAGGGGCTGAGCAGAAGAGCCTTGAAGCCCATCATGGTGTGGCGGCCCCACCCAAGCCCTACCGCCGCCAGCAGTCGGCGGGCCTCCTGCAACAGGCGGGCTACGAATGGCAGGACGACAAGGTGGCCGAGTTGACCGCCGCCTTCGGGGCTGCGGCCGTGCTAGTGAAGCCGAAGAAAAACAACCTGCCGCAGCCCTTCCCGCTGCGGGAGGCGCTCGAACACTTACAGCCCCACCAGTTCGTGATCGAGGCGCAGATCTCGATTCCGGACAGCTTCCTGCAAGCGTTCAACCTGGTTGGCCTGGTGGATGAGTACGGCCTGCCGCTCCTCTTCGATGAGCGATCTGGCAAGCGTCAGGAAGTGCGTCCTGACGTCCTCCAGGCTCTGCGACCGATGTCGGTGCTGACCCAAGAGGAGCGGGAAGCGGAGGTGCTGGAAGCCCAGCAGGAGGTGGGGCCGACGGGCCACCTGACGCCGCTGGAAGCGCCGGATGAGCGAATCCGCCTCCGCGTGGTCGACATCAAGCTTTCGGCGGATCCCAAAGCGAACTACTTCGCGGAGACGGTCTACTACTCGATGATCCTCGCCGCCTGGCTGGAGGAAGAGGCTGCTGTTGCGGCAGAAGAGGGGCGGGCCAGTCTGTCGGAACGCTTCGTGATCGTCGCCAGCGCTGCGGTCTGGCCCGGGAGCTACGCGGACTCGAAGCTGAAATTGGCAACACGCGACGCAGCCCTGACTGGGCAGCCGCTGGCGATGGAAGCAGCTCTTGAGGCTGACCTCACAGTGGCACCGTTCGACGTCTACATCCCCAGTCTCGACAAGGTCTTCCGGGAGCAACTGCCGCGCATCATGACCACGGCCTGGCAGGATTTGCAGTGGCACACCGGGGTCGGCTGCCAGACCTGCGAGTTTTTCGGCTACCGCTTCAAGCGCGCCGATGGAACGCCGCTGGTCACGCCAGACGGTCGGCACTGCTACGAGCAGGCCGAGGCGCAGCACTTGGTGAAGCGTGTCGCTGGTCTCACCCGTGGCACGGAGCGGCAGCTGGAGACACGCGCGCGAACCGTCGACCAACTGGTGGTCGTTCCTGCGACGGATCCGGTGTTCAAGCGCCACCGCCGCCTCAGCCAGCAGCGCCACATCCTGCTGGCGCGCGCGAAGTCGCTCCAGTCCCTGAAGGAGGCGCGCGATGCGGCAGGCGACCCTGCTCTGAAGACATGCGAGGGTGGCGTATCGCTGATCGGAACCTCGGGGCTGTCGGCCAGCATGCCGCGCTACTCGAACCTCAACATCTACATCTTCATGGACTACGACCTGAGCAGCGCGCTGACGGTGTCGTTCTCTGTCAGGGCGCGGTGGACGACGCCGGGCATCTACCAGAAGATCCCGAACTCCCGGCGCAACGGGCCCGCGATCCCTGATGCCGACTGGGAACTGCTGCGGGCAGCTGCTGACAAGCTGAGGAAGAAGGTGCTGTGGGGCTACGCGCCCCGGGAAGAGGGTGAGGACGTGGCCGCTCCCGCCGATCCCTTCGAGGAACGGATGGCCCGCGACGTCATGGTGGTTCCCCCGCCGAGCCGCCAGGATCGGCTGAGCAGTGAGCGCGACTACTTCCTGAATTTCCTGAAGGTGCTGAAGGGGATCCTGGAGAAGGTCAGGGAGCAGGACAGGATCAGGAACCGGGTGCTGCAGGGTTCCGACCGCAAGACGGCGGCCAGCACCTATCAGATCTACTTCTGGGACGATGCCCAGTACCGGCAGATGAAGCGCCTGATTAGCCGCCACTTCGAGGCCATCATGCAGGACGCCGACCTGCGGGATGTCGCCTGGCTGTTCCCTGCGGAGCAGATGGTGGAGCAGCCAGAACACGCCACCAGGGAGTCGCCGATCACCCTGCTGGCCCCCGTGGTGCAGCGGCACCTCTCGCTGCCGGTGCCCTACCACTTCACCCTGCTGGAGTCGGCCGAAGCGCTCGGCTTCGAGTTCAAGGGTGTCAGCACCTTCTTCCGCGATTACATGTCGAACCTGGTTCCGGGCGAGCGCATCCATGAGTATTGGAGTGGTCGATCCAGCCTCGGCCCCGGTCAGCTCAGTTGGGATGAAGCGCAGTCAGGCATCAAGGCGGCGACCAGGGCGAAGGCGCTGGCGGTGTCGCACCTCCAGGGTCAACTGGCCAGGCGCGACCATATGGAGCGCGAGGGCGGGGGCGAAGGGTTCCTGGCCGCGCAGGCGGCTCCGGAGATCAACGGTGATCGGCCGGAGCTAAGGGATGTCCCCCTGCAGAGCCAGCTCCTCTACCAGTTCACGAAGCTGGGGGCGAACATCCAGATGCTGGAGCGGCAGCAGGTCTACGCCCTGCCGCCCACGGAACGTGTCGATGTCTTCGAGGCGGCCTTCCTGCCGCACAGGTTCGACTTCGGCACACCGGAATACGATGCCGCGCTTGACAGGCTGAACCAGGCGACGGCTGCTGGCCTGGAAGCGAACCCTGACCTGCTGATCTACAGCCTGTCCCCTGGGTCGACGGAGATCAAGGTGAAGCCGGGGGACTTCGACCTGGCACTGTCGCCTGTGTCGCAGCCGCACTTCCTCGACCTGCGGACGGATGACGTGGTGAACGGTTCCTTCGAGGTGCAGCAGTGGCAGCAGTACGTCTCTCTTCGCGAGAGCGGCCTGACGAAGGTGACGCTGGCCGCGCTGGATCGGGACAAGTCTGACGGGCTGATCGCACTGCGAGCTTCAAGTACGTCGCGCCTTGCTGACCTGGAGCAGCAGGCTGGCGTGGATTTTTCCAGGAAGGTGATGCTGGACAAGCTCACTGCTGATTACTTCAGCATCAAGTTGCTACAGACGCTCCAGGGGCTGCGCGGCCCCCTGGCTCCGCCAGAGGATGCAGCGATCGCGCGGGCACTGTACGACGTGGCTCCGACGGGCCACGGGTGCGACCTTCCGGGACATGACTTCATCTTCCGTCCGAAGCCGACCTCACAGGAAGAGGTCGAGTGGCAGGAGGACGTGAAGGAGTGGCTCCAGGCGCAGCTGCTGGAGGAGGGCAGGGATCTCAACTCTTCCCAGTGGAACGCGCTCGAGCGCTTCATGAAGCGTCGCCTGGCTGTGCTCTGGGGGCCGCCGGGCACCGGCAAGAGCGCGACCCTTCGCGCGGTGATCCGGGCGGCCATCCGGCAGGCCCAGGTCGAAGAGCGGACGCTCCGTATCCTGGTGGCGACGTCGACCTATACCGCCGTGGACAACGTCATCATGGAGCTGGTCGACCAGCTCCAGCACGTAGGTGCGGGGGTGGACGTCTACCGCCTTGCCTCTGAGAGCCGTGCAGAAAATATGCATGACGAGATTGCCGGGCTGAGGAGTGTCGTCATCGGCGATGGGCTTGAAGCCGCTGAACTGTTCGAGCGCCTGCAGGAGCCGACAGAAGGGGACGTGTTCATCGTCGGCACGACCCAGCATCAGATCCACAAACTGTCGCAGCTGGATGCACCCGCTGGACGCCGCGGAACTGTTGCTCAGAAGGCACAGCGAGCTGAGGCGACACAGCGGGCATGGTTCGACCTGATCATCGTGGATGAAGCGTCACAGCTGGATGTGGCGTCGAGCACGCTGATCTTCAGCAAGGCTGCACCTGGTGCGCAGGCGCTGGTTGCAGGCGACGGCCTGCAGCTTCCGCCGATCCATGCCGCCGATCCGCCGGAAGGTCTGGAGAACAGGGTGGGATCGGTGTTCGACTTCCTGGTACACGAGCATGGGCTGGAACGGTTCAACCTGGAGGAGAACTACCGTTCCAACGATGGGATCGTTCGTTTCACCCACAAGGCAGGGTACGACAGCAGGCTGCAGGCGCACTCGCCAACGCTGGAATTGCAGCTGCGTGCGCCCTTGCCCGCCACCACTCCGGCGGTGTGGCCAGCGCGCCTGGGCTTCGACCCGCTCCTGGCGGAGCTGCTGAACCCGGAGTACCCGCTGGTCGCGCTGCTCTACGATGACGATCTCAGCAGCCAGTCGAACGACTTCGAGGCGCTGTTGACCTCGGCGGTCGTGGCGATGCTGCAGGACAGGGCCGGGCCGCCGCTGAACGAGCACGGGGTCGTGCAAGAAAAGTGGGATCGCACCTACGACCTCGGGAAGTTGCTCGACCGCGGGGTCGGCGTCGTGGCGCCGCACCGCGCCCAGGGGAGCCTTACGGTGACGCGCTTGGCTGAGCTGCTGCGGCCGCTCGGCGCGAATTATGGACAGATCAGAGCAGCGGTGGACACTGTGGAACGCTTCCAGGGCGGTCAGCGGGATGTCATCGTGGCCTCGTTCGGCCTGGGCGATCCCGACCTGATCGCGTCCGAGGATGAGTTCTTATACGACATTAGGCGCTTCAACGTCCTCGTGACTCGCGCGAGGGTGAAGGTGATTGTCCTGATGTCGCGCTCGGTGCTGCTGCACCTGTCAGACGATCAGGACGTGGCTCGTGACTCCCGACTGCTGAAGGCCTTCGTGCGGCAGTTCTGCACACAGGTGAGTGAGGCGACGATCACCTATACCGATGAAGACGGTGTATGTCATGCCAGGGAAATAGAAGTGCGGCTGGGCAAATGAAGGCATCCGGCGACAAGCCGGATGCCTTTCTGTTGATGCTCAGAGGGGGTGGATGTCGAAGACGCGCATCACTTCGTCCTCCAGGGTAGCAGCCAGGGCCGCTCCATTCAGGCACTCATGACCTGACGCGCGGGTTCATCCCCGAGGTCGTCGGCTGTCGGGGTGTTAAGGTTCTCGTCGTTCAGGTCCGGTAGCAGGTGCCCCAGCCGCAGGGCCAGCCGCTGCACGGTCGCCTCGAATAGGGTGCGGACCATCCGGGCGTTCTCCCGGGCCGCCTCGCCGTCCAGGTGGCGCGGAGCATGGCGGCGGCGTGGGATTGGGCGGCCGGGGTGAGCTGGTAGTCGTGCTGCTCGCAGACGGCGAGGAGGATGCCCATTAGCTGCGTGGCGCTGTAGTCCGGGAACTCCACCCGGGAGATGCGCGAGCACAGGCCCGGGTTGGCCACCAGCAGCCTCTCCATCTCCGCTGGGTAGCCGCAGAGGATGACCTTCAGGCTCCCCCGGATTGACCAGCGCGTCGAGCGCCTCGTAGCCGAAGGTGTCGCGCTCATCCTGCACCAGGCTGTGGGCCTCGTAGATCAGCAGCACTCCACCCGTCGCCTGCCTCAGCAACTCGGCCACCTGCGGGGAGTACCTTCGCGCCCAGGGTCCTGAAGAGGACTTTGACGACGCTTACGTCGAAGGCAAGCCGCTAGTGGACGACCACGGGGATTTTTTGAGCTAAGAGCGGAACGGATAGCGACGGCCCAATTTCTCTCGGGCTCGACTCGCATTAACTTGCCAGTTCACTTTGACTGAGCGAGCATTGCGCTCTTGTTCCCATGCCCGTATCTCACATACCAACTTTTCTTTCGTTCCTAGGAGCTGTCCTAAACACTGTCGCTGCAACACAGCCCACTCCAACTCTGCCATATTGAGCCAGGAGGCATGTTTGGGTGTGTACACCCATTCAAAACGCCGGACTAACTGCCGCGCTTCTTCAGGTGGGAGATGTTGGTATAAAGCGGCTGGGGAATGGGTCGAAAGGTTGTCCAAGACCAGTCGAATCTTTTGAGCTTCTGGATAGCGCAGATGCAGGCTCTGCATCTGCGCGGTGAATTCGGCATTTCCTCGTTGTTCGGTCACGGTAATCGTCCGTTGTCCGGTTAAAGGCTCAAAGGCAACGAAGAGATTCACCGTCCCACACCGCTTGTACTCATAGTCCACCCGCGCCGGGACACCCGGCGCGGGTGGAAGTGGGTCAGCCAGATGTTCCAGCAATTGATAGAACTTTTCGTCGAAGCAGATGACAGGAAACGAGGCATCATAGGGTTTGGCGTAAGTGTCTAACACTTCTTCCATTCGCCATATGAAGTCTGCTCCTACCTTGGCGACACACCAACTCCGAACCTGCCACGGTCTCAGCGCGTTTTTTTCAGACGACGGCGCACCGTTTCGTCACTGATGCTATCCACCACACCCAAGGTGACGAGACGATCCGCCAGCAGTTGCATCGTCCACTTCTCACGACCATTTGGGGCGGCAGAACACGTCTCTGCAATTAAGATGGCTGTCTGCTTCGCATTCAACTTGGGTTGCCCTCCAGGACGAGGACGGTCGTACAGCGCACCCTCTAACAGGACTTTGTCACTTCCGTTCAGGCTCATGGGGACGCTCCCCGCAGTTGTTCCCCGCAATGCGGACACCGATCGAGCCGGACCTCCTCCAGGGTCCGGCTCGCTTCTCGCCGGGCCTGTGGCAA